>DAITPE010000222.1:0-8804 GCA_036833775.1 Pyrinomonadaceae bacterium
GTTTTGCGCTTTGCTTAAACGGCTTGCAGGCAGAGATGCCTGCGCTCCAATTTTTTTCTTGACTTAAAAGGAGATTCAGCGTAAAAACTTCATATCCGAAATCAATAAAGCAATCGAAGTTCTGCTTTTCCCGTAATTTTTAATCAGCGAGGTCGTTTATGGATGCAGATTCAATAAATAATAAAAATTCCGATATTAATAATGAAGATTCCGATTCTTCAGAAATTGATAGAGATGAACTTTTCAACGAATTGAAATTAACGTCAAAACAGTATATGCGCGAGCGGGTGCATTATAAGATGAAGGTTTACGGCAAGCTCAGTAAGCGGCATCGCTGGCTTTACTATATTTCGAGTTTTACATCGATCGTCTGCGCGGCGGTCGTGCCGGTTTTGATCGTGCAGACAGGCGACTGTTACAAGTTTGCCGCGACCGTTTTGAGTCTGATCGTGACGATCCTCGTTTCAATGGAAAAACTCTTTCATTTCCGCCAGCATTGGCGCAATTACGATTCGATCGAATCTTTTTTAAGAAGTGAACAGGTTTATTTTCAAACGCGTTCGGGCGTTTACGACAAGAAAAAACCCACGGAAGCTTTTGAATTGTTCGTCAGAAGAATCGAAGACGGCATCAAGAACGAACGCGAACAAACCATCGAAATGCGGACACAGGAAATCACGAAATAAAGCTATTTTGCCCGCGAAAAGACGCGAAAAGACGCGAAATAAAAACAAAAAAGTAATGAAAATAGAAATATTTGAATTGCATTCATTTCTTTTTTTCGCGTATTTCGCGTGTTTCGCGGACAAAGCCTTTCTTCTAAAGCCCGATTCGCACAATGTCGTGAAGTCTTAAAAGTCCGACGCATTTTTCGTTTTCGACGACGGGCAGAACAGAGATTTGCGACGGGCGGTTTTCCATCAGTTGAAGCGCGTCAAAGGCGAGCATTTCGGGCGTTGCCGTGATCGGATCGCGCGTCATCATCGCTTCGGCGTTGAGATTTGCAAATTCTTCGGGCGCGGTTTTTTCGATGGTGCGGCGCAGATCGCCGTCGGTCACGATGCCGATCAATTTCGCGTTTTCGTCAACGACGTTGACCGCGCCGAGTGCGAATTTCGAGATGTTTTTGACGACTTCGAGCCAATTCGCTTCGGGCGAAACATTCGGGCTTTCGTGCATCAGATTTGAAACTTTCAGCGTCAGGCGTTTGCCCAAACGTCCTGCCGGATGATTGGCGGCAAAATCTTTTTCGGTCAGATTTTTTACTTCCATCAAGGTCATCGCGAGCGCGTCGCCGATCGCCAAAGCAACCGTCGTCGAAGTGGTCGGCGCAAGATTGAGCGGACAGGCTTCCTTATCGACCGAAGCATCGAGCGCAACGTCGGAATTTCTTGCCAAAGTCGAATTCAAATTGCCGACGATCGAGATAATTTTCACGCCGCGCTGTTGGATTGTGGGCAATATAAGCAGAAGTTCGTCCGTTTCGCCCGAATTTGAAAGCGCGACGACGACATCGCCTTTTGAAACAACACCGAGACTGCCGTGAAGCGCGTCCGAAGGATGCACGAAAACCGCGATCGTGCCCGTCGAAACGAGCGTCTGTGCGATCTTTTGCGCGATCACGCCCGATTTTCCGACACCCGTGACGATCACTTTGCTCTCACAGCAAGCAAGAATTTCGACCGCCTTTTCGACCGCTTTTTCGTCCAAAACTTTCGCGGTGCGTTCGATCGCTGCGGCTTCTAAACGTAATAATTCGACAACTTTTGCAAAATTCGAGTTCACTACAGAAAAGTTTGAAAGGAAACGGGATTTTTCGCAAGTAAACAAAACTAGAAACAACGATTGACACGGATTTTTACGGATTTATTTTAAGAAAAAATCTGCGGTAATCGGCGTTGATCGTTGTTTCTCTCGGCTATTGATTCGACGGCAGAAATACGTCGAAAGCGATCTGCCATTTGCCGTTCTTTAATTTCCAGACTTGGACAAAATTGCCGTTTTCCGTCGTTTTGTCGGGCTTCACGCGCGAATAACCGTTGGTCGTATAAGCAAAATCTGCCGCGCCGAAAAACGATGTGCGTTTTTTGATCGTCACCTGCGATTTATCTTTTTTGAGTTCGGCGAGCCACGCCGATTTCGAGGCGAAAGGCATTTTTCCTTCGCGCAAAACGTGAATATCTTCCGCCGCGTAATTTTTGTAAGCCTTTTGAATTCCCTGTTTCGTCAAGGTTTCAAAAAACGCCGCCGCCGTGTCGCCCGCATAACCGCTTTGTTCGGTTTGCGCCGGATTCATCGCGGTTTTCCATTCGGTTTCGATTTTTTCGGGTTTTTCGTGCGAAACCCCGATGTCAACGACGGCTTTGTAGGAATTGTCGGGCTGCCGCTGCCAGACGGTCAAATATTCTCCGTAACTGGCGTTCGCATCATCTTTGCCTTTTGCGCGATAAATCGAATTTCCGGTCGAAACTGCGAAAAGTCCGTTAGACGAAATATCGATGAAAGTCGGATTCCAAGTCAGAAAAGCCGCCGAAGCAGGCGTTTGTTTCCAAAACTCACGGCAATTCGACGGTGCACCCGTTAAAAAACAAACGCCGTCGGGCGCGGTAAATTCGATAAAAGCCTGATTGATGCTCTTTTCAGCCGATGCGCGTTCAAAAGCCTTTTCGGTTTCGTAAATCTTCTGCGCTTCGGTTTGCGCCGAAATGTTGAGCGAAAAAATTGCGATAATAAATAGTAAAACTGCTTTTTTCATATCTTTATAAATAAATCTTCAAAGGCAAATTGTCTATTGAAATTTCGGCTTTTGTAAAAATCGAAAGGATATTTCACAATAAATTCTTTACTTTAATGAATTCCGAAATCGAACTTATCAAACCATACGGCGAAACGCTCATCAATTTAATCGTTTCAGGCGGCGAGCGCGAAGAATTGACGGCGCAAGCAAACCGTTTGCCGTCGATTCAAATCTCGAACCGCGCCGTTTGCGATCTCGAATTACTTGCAACGGGCGCGTTTTCGCCGCTCGAAACTTTTAATAATAAAGTCGATTTTGAAACAATTTTACAAGAAATGCGCCTCGCAAACGGTCTGATTTTTCCGATTCCGATAACTTTGCCCGTCAATGATTTCGACGGCTTAAAGTTAGACAAAAAAATCGCTTTGCGCGATGCGAAAAACGATCTTTTGGCGGTAATGACGGTCGAAGAAATCTACGAATGGTCGCGTGATGATTTTGCGCGTAAGATTCTCGGCACTAACGATCTTTTTCACCCGCTTGTAACGGAAATCGAACATTGGGGAAAATTCAATATTTCGGGCAAACTGCAAGTTTTGAATCTGCCGAAACATTTCGATTTTAAGGATTTAAGACTTTCGCCGAATGAAACGCGAAATGAATTAATTAGATTGGGAAATGAAAACGTCGCCGCTTTTCAGACGCGCAACCCGATTCACCGCGCACACGAAGAAATGACGAAACGCGCCGCTGAAATTATTGGCGGAACGCTGCTTTTGCAGCCCGTTGTCGGGATGACGAAACCGAACGATGTCGATTATTTTACGCGTGTTCGCGTTTATCGAAAATTGGTCGAAAATCACTACGAAAAAGACAAAACTTTACTTTCGCTTTTGCCGCTCGCAATGCGAATGGCGGGACCGCGCGAAGCGATCTTTCACGCGTTGATTCGCCGAAATTACGGCGCAAATCATTTTATCGTCGGGCGCGATCACGCGAGTCCGGGAATCGATTCGCACGGTAAATCTTTCTACGAACCGTTTGCGGCGCAAGAACTTTTTTCGCAGTTTGAAACGGAAATCGGCGTAAAAATGCTCGCTTTCGGCGAAATGGTTTATCTGCCCGAAGAAGACCGTTACGAAGAGATCAATAAAATCGAAAACGGCACGAAAACCGTTTCGCTTTCGGGAACGCAGATTCGGGAAGAATTTCTTTATAAAGGAAAATCGCTTCCCGCGTGGTTTACGCGCAAGGAAACGGCGGAAATTTTGGCGGAAAGTTATCCGCCGCGTTCTAAACAAGGCGTTTGTTTGTGGTTTACGGGTTTGAGCGGCGCGGGAAAATCGACCACTGCCGAAATTTTAACAAATCTTTTGCACGAAAAAGGTCGGCGCGTGACGCTTCTCGACGGTGACGTGGTGCGGACGCATTTGTCGAAAGGTTTGGGATTTTCAAAAGAAGACCGCGACGCGAATATTTTGCGGATCGGTTTTGTCGCGTCGGAAATCGTTCGTCACGGCGGAATTGCGATCTGCGCGGCGGTTTCGCCGTATCGCGCAGCGCGAAACGAAGTCAGAAATCTGGTCGGCAAAAATAATTTCATCGAAATTTTCGTCGATACGCCGCTCGAAATCTGTGAACGGCGCGACACGAAAGGAATGTATGCAAAGGCGCGGCGCGGTGAAATAAAGGATTTTACGGGAATCGACGACGTTTACGAAATGCCCGAAAACGCCGAAATCACGCTTGATACGGTAAATATTCCGGTCGAAGAAAATGCGGCGGAGATATTGCGGTTTTTAAGCGAATACGGTTTTGTTGCGAGTTAAAAACCGAAAGCGGTAAATCGGTAATTCATCGCTTTCGGTTCAAGAAGATCAGGATTTTAATTTTTAGTTATGCGTTGAATCAACCATACAGAGCCAACTGCTGCCGGATTTCCAAAGATTACGTTGAATCAACCAATTGCGTCCGCCAAAGGTCATATTTGCCCACGCGCCGTTTGCGGTTTGAAATTGAAAATGTCCGAATGTCCAAGCGCATTTATCGGCATTTTCAGCACCGTTCGAATCATACCAAGCGTTCAGATCGGGATCGGAATTCGCTTCTTCCAATTCGTTGCGCAAACTGATTTAAAAAGAATTCGCTTGTCGTTCCGAGGAGAACAACATCGTTGCTTCGGAAAAACTCGGAATGCAAGTTTATCCAAATTGAAGTTTAAAACACTGCAAAATATCTACATACAAGTTTTGGTTTCCGCATCCCAAACCGTTCCGGGCGGGCATTGTCTGCCCGTATAGGTGAGTGCGGCTTTTAATCTGTCGGTTAAATTCTTCGCGCGCTTTAATGCGTTTGCTTCATCGGCGGCATCAGCAACAAATTTCAGTGATTTTTTTTCTAAAGCCGCTATTTCTTTTTTTAAGGCTTTCAACTCTTTGCTTCTTTCAATTCTTTCCAGATCAATTGCCATAATTTTTCTCCTGATTTTTATCGAAGATTTCAAACATCGAAATCGTATTAACTCGCTCTTGCCTGTCAAAATACACGGTTTTGCCGTCGGGCGACCACGCCAAGCTACCGAAAAGCGTATATGAATAAGAATTATTGGTCAATTTTTTTACTTCTTTTTTATTGACTGCGCCCAGATAAATATTGTCTTTGCCGCCTTCTTCCTTAACGAATGCGACATTTTTTTTGTCGGGCGAAAGAACCATCGTGAGCGCGGAAATTTTCCCGAAACTATTGACGATTTTGCTTTCGCCGTCGGTTGAAATTTCTAAAAGTTTGATGTCGATCGGGTCTGAAAGCATCGCGCCTTCGTGCGATTCGAAAAGCATTTTGCCGTTCGCTTCCGACCAACCGAGAAAACGCAGGCTTTCAGAAGTTGAAAATATTTCTTTCATCTGCCCGTTTTCAAACAGCCAAACGCTCCATTTTGCTTTTCCGTCCGCGTTAATCGATTTATTTTCGGAAACAACCGCGATTCGGCTGTTATCCGCCGACCAGATCGGACAATGAAAAATGCGGCTCGGATCAGCGTTATTCGTAAGATTTGCCGTTTCCGCATTGTCTGCTGAAACCAGAAAAATATTTTGCCGTTTGATGCCTGTATAAACAAACTTTTTGCCGTCGTTCGACCAATCGAAATCTTTTATTTGCGTGCGGTTATATGGAAAACTGGCGGTTCCGGGCGCGGTGACGCCGTTGCTTGTAATTTGTTTTTCTTCGCCGTTTGCGATGTCGAACGTCCACAAATTATATCGCTGATTCGCTTCTTCATAACGCAGAAAGGCGAGTCGGCGGCTGTCCGTCAGCCATTTCTGGTTCGAGCCTTGAAACGAAATTGTTTTTCCTTTTTCCGCCAACGGTCTGACCAAAATGACCGAATCGGTCAAACGCTTGATCGCTTGTTTTGAAGAATTCGATAAATACGCGATCGATCTTCCGTCGGGCGAAATGTCCGACCAAAACTCGGAATCGGTTTCGTTTGCCGCTTCAACTTCTTCACCCGAATCAATGTTATTTGCGCCGATGTCGGATTTGTCTTCTAAGATCGAATAAAAAAGCTTCGTGCCGTCAGGCGAAAGATTCATCAATTGCAGATCGCTGTCGCCGCGTGTGACTTGTACGGGTTTGCGCCCGTCGGCGTAGGCAAGATTGATTTGAAAATTCTTATTTCGGTAAACGCTGTAAAATAAACGATTATTGTCGGGATGCCAACTGATCTCGGTTTCAATGTCCGCATCATTGGTCAAACGTTTTCTATTTTCGCCCGAAATGTCCATCAGCCAAATATCAGTTTGCCCGTCGGTTTTATCGCAAAAAGCGATCTTGTTTTCGCTCGGCGAAAAACTGAAAAATTTGTCGTTTGCCGCATTCGGTTCAAAATTCGTGATTTGACCGATCTCTTTGCCTGCAATATTTAGTTTGAAAAGATTGCCTTTATATTCGTAAAAAATCGTCGCGCCGTCTTTTGACCAACCGCGCAGAGCCGCATTTCCTTCGCCGATCTGTTTAAGCAAAATCGGCGTTCCGCCCAACGACGGGCAAACGTAAACTCCGGTTTGGCGGTCACGCACCGAAACGAACGCGATTTGCTGATCGTCGGGCGACCAGACCGGGCTGAAATTGTCCCATTCGTTGGCAGCGATGCGGATTTCTTCGCCGCCGTTGATCTGTTTGACGAAAATTCCCGTGTTGCCTTCTTTGGTCGAAGAATAAGCGATCATATTTCCGCTGTGCGACGAACGATTTTCCCCGTAATCGTTGCTGCGCGTCGATTTCCAAGAAGTTAATTTGACCGACTTCAACGAATCGAACAAACGCGATTCGTCCGTTTGCTGTCTTTGCAAAAAAAAGAATCCAAAAATTATCAAACTCACGCAAACGATGGCAATCGGAAGGTAGAATTTTGAACGAGATTCGGATGGCTTTGACAACGATCGATCATCGGAATTTTCGCTGACAATTTCCTCGATGATCAATTCTTGTTTTCGGTATTTTTCGTAAACGATCTCGTTTTCACCGTTTGCTTCCGTTTCGACGACATCCGCGCTGAAACGAAAACCTCTTTTCGGAATTGTTTCGACAAAAACGGTTTGCGGGTCATACGCGGCAAGCGATTTTCTGAGCTGTGAAATATTGAAAGAAAGCGCATTGTCTTCGACAAAAGTGTCTGTCCAGACGTTTTCAAAAAGTTCTTCTTTGGAAATTATCCGACCTTGATTTTCGACCAGAAAAACCAGAGTCTGAAAAACTTTCGGCGCGAGTTTAACCGATTTGCCGTCGGCAAAAAGTCCTTCTTTGGTGTCTAAATTAAAAATTCCGAATTCAAATAAGCGTCTGTTTTTCAACAGTTTAGGAGTGCTCATAGTTTGCTCATTTTTTGCTCATGGTTTGCTCAAGACTTTTTATTTCGTTGCCCAGATAATACGCCTAGTTATGACAAGTTTCAAGAAATTTTCGAAACAAAACGATGGAAATAAAACGAAGAATTATTTTACAAACCGAATCATTTGAACGAATAAGACTTCGGAAAAATTCAAAAACGATCAAACGCCGCACAATTGACGGCGGGTTTTACAAACTCGAAATCAGCATTGCTGACCGAAACGGCAAACAGATCATTTTTGAAACTGAAATTCACGGTTTGATCGAAATCGAAGAAACGAATAACGAAATCCGGCTCGTGAGCCGAAAAAAATAAAAATTAAGGAGATCTATAAATAATGTCTAAAATAACTTTTTGGTGTGATGAAGAAACAGATGAAGTCGGATCCGACAGTCCGTATTTTTTGGTCTATGCAGGCGATGCGAAAAAATTGAAATCCGTCGTCAAACGCGTTCGCAAAGAAGCTTGGGATAATGAAGTAGATTCAGGAGACCCCGCGCGTTCGGCAAACGTCAGTTTTCCCGAACTGACCAGTCTCGATCTGGTAATGGTCGCATTGCTCGAAGAAGATTGGGACCCGGATAAAAACTTGGCAAGCAAGGTTCACGGTTGGATGGACAATCTCGACGGTTTGCTGCAAGCGTTCAAAACGGGAACGGGCGGAAACACCGCAACAATTTTCCGCGAAGAATTTATCAAAGCCATCAACAACAAATCCGATAATGATGATTTGGTAAATGCGCATCGTTTCGTTCCGGGCAGCGGAGTCAAACATTATTACGGCGACGGCGGACATTACCGCGTCAAATTCGATTTTTAATCATATTTAAGGAGAAAATAAAATGGCAGAATCAAAAATAATCGTGGTTTCAATTATGTCTCCCGGCGTTGCCAACGACGGCGGCGGTTGGGTAATTATCAACGGCAAGCTCGTGCGTATTCCGCCGCGTTCGCCGAAATATAAAGAACTTGCGGCAGCACTCAGCTTATTGGCGCAAACGGAACAGCTCGCCGATAAAAGAGCACGTTCGCAAGTAAGCGTGGTGATCGAACCTTTGGTGACAAAAAACGTCGAAGCGGTCGTCGCCGAAGTCACCAAATAAAAAATGCGGCAATTAAACCTTCTAAAGTTTATTGTCAAAAAAAGAAAAGCCCGAAATTTTCAGTTTCGGGCTT
>DAITPE010000223.1:0-8802 GCA_036833775.1 Pyrinomonadaceae bacterium
GGAGGCAATTTTGCGCTTGCCCGTTACGAAAACTAGAAAAATCATAAAACGGTAATTTCTAATTCAAACAAACTTCAAGTTTTTGAGGAGTTATGGCTCGTGAAGAATTGATGAACCCGCCGAACGGTTTTTTCAAATTGAACGAGCCTGCAATCGGCAAAGGTCAAGCCGCCCGCGAGCCGTCGGCAAAACTTTGTGCGAGCGTCTCGTCGAATCAACACCTACTCGAATATGCAGTTATGTGATTGTTTTTATCTGCATATATTAATTACACAAGCGGAGAAAAATTATGAACAAACTTTATATTTGGTCTGATATTCCGGGAGATTTCTTCAAAGCCTCTTGCGAAGGAGATGCCCGAACACAGTCTAACAGCGACAAAACTCCCGAAACCAAAGTAAGAATCGAAAAGGTTATGTCCGTCAATGATTTAATTCGGCTTTTCCGCTCGCTTTGCGATGAATCGCTTGAATGGAACACCGTCAATTTCCATACACACGGCACAGGCGGAGCGATTGCTTTGGGAAGCACATTTTTGGATTTGGATTCTTACGTTCGGCTCGAAAACAATGATTTCGGACGTTTGTTCGCAAAAGACTGCGTGATCACTTTTGAAGGCTGCGAAGTCGCCGACGGTGCTGACGGAGAATATTTTTTGATCGAAATCGCCCGCACACTACTCATAAATAAAGGCGGTAAGGTTCGCGGCAATACCAATTTCGGATTCGGCAATATCTTTACCGGCGGCGATTCTTCGCATCCTTTCGGAACGTGGGTTTCGGCAAATTTATCGGTTGGCGGCGCGTTGAATTTAGTCAACGGCAAACATCTGCACCGCGACAATATCTTCAAAAAAATCAAAGCTTTGTCCGAGCAAATTGCGCGTTGTGAAAAATATTTTCGTCAAGGTGAAAAACAGAAAGTCGAAAAAGCCAAACTCGAAGCTGAAGTTTGGATGAGGAGCGAAAGCTGGCAAGGACGCTGGCAAGCGGCAAGATGGCTCGACACGGCTGAAAAAATCTTAAAGGAAATCGAATTAAGACAGCCGCTCTTCGTTTATCCCACGCCTTTGTAAATACCTGAAGCAAAATCATTTAATGGGGTCAAACCGAATTTGAAAATATTATTTGCCGAAACCGTCGATCAAAGTCGGAGAAATTATAGAAATGAAGAAACTACATTTATTGATTATTTTATTTTTATTGCAAATCGTCTTGCAATCATCTGCTTCCGCACAATCTTTAAAGCCGGAAAATCCTTATCCGCTGCAAGCCGGAATCAACAAAGGAACTTCCGACAGTTTGGTCGGCACGCATTACTGGTATTTTTATGCCGCTCCCGGCAACAGCCGCGTAGTCGTGCGTTTCAAACAGGACACGACCCTTTACGGAACATCGGTCAATAACACCACACTGACCATCACACTCACCGACGAGAAACGAACTTGGCGCAATACGAAAGTCATTACGCCGAAAAAAAATGCGTCCGAAGCCGTATTCACGGCTGAAAAAGTCAAAACGAAAATGAAAATAATCGTCAGCATCTCACCGCCGAATCAAAATCTTATCCGCATGGGCGGCGACTACGAGATCGAAGCCGACGGCGACGTGCAATTTGACGAAGTAAAGAAATCAACCGAGCCGATCGTCCGAACTTACGAATCTAAAGTGAATTCATACGGAAGCGTCAAATTTCTCGGCGACGGCACGATCGAATCATCCGACGGTTCGCGCGGAACTTGGAAAGTGTTCGATGCCGAAAACAAAATTTACATTATCATCATCGAAAACGAGCGGTTTTCTCTAAAATATCGTCCGGGTTACGGACTCGTGAAAGCTGCCGAACCGAATATGATCGTGTTTCAAGAGCTACGGTAAAAATCGAGGCATTTTTGAAGAAGTGTCTTTTTACGGCACTTTTTTGAATTAAATCAAAATCTTATGAAAAGACCGATTATTTTTTTGACGATCATTTTCGCGGCTTTTTTTGTCGCCACAGAAATTAAAGCGGCGAATTTTACGAGCGTCATTTCAGGTTCGTGGCACGACATCAACACTTGGGGCGGCGCGGGCGTTCCTTCGCTCGGCGATAACGTGACGATTTCCGGCGGAACAAACGTCAGCATCAGCAATGGTTTAACCGGACTTTGCAACACTATTACGATCGCCAATACGGGAACGCTTTCAGGCGCGGGAACGCTCGAAACGCGAATCACTGCCGGAACAGCTTCGATTATCAACAACGGCACGATTTCAGTTGCCAATATTTTTATCCCGACCGCGACGGGAACTTTCAATCTTTCCGGCGCGGGCGTTTGGACCTCAAATCAAATCACGATCAATCCTTCTTCTACCGCACAGCTTTTGAGCAACGTCAATCTCGCGCCGTCAACGATGATCGTTGCAACTTCGGCGACTTTTAATTTGAACGGTTTTTCGTTTACTTTCAGCGGAAATAATTTCATAAACAACGGCACGATCGCCATCGGAAGTTCGACTTTTAATTTCAACGGCACGGGAACTTTTACACACACGGTCGGAACTTTTACGGGTAACGGATTGATAACTTTCGCGCCTTCGGACGGCGCGGCGGCAATCGCCAGCGACGGAAATATCGCGCCTTCGGTCGAGCTCGTTTCGGGAACGCTTTCCGGCTGTTTTAATGCAACGGTCAGTGGAAGTTTGACGATTGACGCGGGCGCAGTTTTGGAATGCGATTTCGGCGCGATGCGAATTGACAGTAATTTCACGATCAACGGTTCGCTGACTCGAACTGTCGGAAACAGCGGCGTGAACATCAATTTCAACGGCGCGACGCTGACCAATAACGGCGCGGTTTCGGCAAACTTTTTAGTTTTCAATAATTCGGGCGCGGCTCTTTCGCAAACGCTCGCGGGCGCGGGCGCGTGGAATTCGGGAACTTCGCTTGCAATCGGTCAGGGCATAAATTTATCGCCTTCGACAACGACACTGGCAAACGACGTAACCGTTTCTTTCGACCAGTTTTCGATTCAGCAAGGCAGCACTTTTAATCTGAACGGCAAAACATTTACATTCGGCGGAAATTCTTTTTCGAGTTCCGGCACACTCGCCGTCGGCGCAAGCGGAACTTTTAATTTCAACGGGCGCAACAGTTTTTCGACACAATCGAACGGCATCGCAACAGGCAGCGGCGGATTGATAAAATTTGCGCCGTCGGACGGTTCGGCGAATATTACGGGACGAACGCAAACGAAAGTCGAATTCGTTTCCGGCACGATGACGCAAACGAGTTTTTTGATTGTCGGCGGCGATTTTACGATCAATGCAGGCGCGGCTTTTACGAGCAATAATCTTGTCACGACAACATTCGCAAATGTCGTCAACAATGGAACTTTGAGCGGAAATCCGTCGGCTTCGTTCGTCGTTGCGGGAACGAATTTTACGAACAACGGCACGATCACGAACATCAGTTTCTTCTTCGATCCGAGCGCGTGTTGTGCGCCGATTGCGCCGAATGCAGTGCAGAATCTCGCCGGAAACGGAACTTGGAACGGTAACGGAAATTTAAACATCGCCGCGAGCTCGCAGATCACTTTGCAAAATAACTTGACCTACAACGCGGCATCTTTTACCAACAACGGTTCGCTCAATACGGGCGCGTTTACATTGACATTGCCCGCAAACGTGAATTCGAGCGGAAACGGGGAAATTATCGGAACAATGAAACGCACGAATTTTACAGTCGGAACGGCAGTTTCGTTCGGCAATCAGTTCAACACGATTCGTTTCGATTCGGGAACGCCGCCGACGGATTTGACCGTCAATTTATCTTTGACGCAGCCGATCGCGTTTCCGAATGCAGTCAGCCGTTTTTATACGATCACGCCGAACGGCGGCAGTAATTACAGCGCAACCGTTCGACTGCATTATCTCGATTCGGAGTTGAATGGCAACACTGAATCGTCTTTACAACTTTTCAGACGCGACGGCGCAATTTGGTCGCCGCAAGGTGCAACGGCGAGAGATACGACAAATAATTGGGTGGAAACTTCGGGCGTGACGCAATTTTCGCCGTGGGCGTTGGGAAATATTGCGCCGACCGCCGCAAATGTTTCTATCAAAGGAAGAGTTTTAACCGCCGACGGACGAGCGATTTACAATGCGCGAATCATTATGACCGACGCAAACGGAAATTCGCGTTCTGCCGCGACCAATCCGTTCGGTCATTTTCGCTTTGAAAATGTCCCGTCAGGCGCGGTTTATACTTTCAATCCCCAACACAAACAACACACATTTGCGCCGCAAATCGTGACGGTCAATCAAGATATTGCGGAGATGATTTTAACGGCTGAACCTGAGTAAAAAGGAGAAAAAAATGTTGAGAATTCAAACAGCGAAGATTTTATTTTTAATTCTAACTTTAGCGACAATAAGTTTTGCGCAAACGACGGCTTTCAATTACCAAGGGAAATTGAGCGACGCGGGCAATCCGGCAAACGGCACTTATCAAATGCAATTTGCGCTGTTCGATGCGCCGACAAACGGCAATCAAGTCGGCGGAAGCGTTTCGATCAGCGATGTCACGGTCAGTCAAGGCGTTTTCGCCGTTCCGCTCGATTTCGGCGCAGGTGCTTTTCCCGGTGCGGACAGATTTTTGGAGATTTCGGTAAGAAGAAATGCGAATGAAAATTACGTCACGCTCAGTCCGCGCGAGCAGATCAACACGACTCCGCAAGCGATTCGCAGCCGTTCGGCGGAAACGGCGGACAACGCCGTTCAGCTCGGCGGTTTGTCGGCGAGCGAATATCCGACGACGCAAAGCATCAGCAATACTTTTATCAACAACGGTAACAGTGCGCCGTCTAATCTCGGCGGCGCACCGCAAGACGCGAGTTTCAACATCAGCGGCGACGGAATTATCGGCGGCAGTCTCGCCGTCGGAGCGGCTGCGCCGGAAGAAGGAGTCAAACTCGACGTAACGGGCAACAGCGTTTTCAGAACTGCCAACGGAGATATTAAAGTCGGCACACCGAACGGCGAAACAGGCATTACATTCAACGGCACGAATCGCGCCGATCTGCGTTTTGACGGTACATTGTTCAGATTAGCCGCCGGAAACGGTTTGAGCGTTCCCACACAACAAGGTTTCGTTCTCAGCACAAATGGAAACGCCGCGCTCGGCACGACACCGAATCCGAACTATCGATTCGACATTTTCGGCGGTGTGCGCAGTTTCGACAATGTTTCAAATCAATTCGTCGTGCAAACGACGGGCGGAACAAACGCTTGGGCGCGTTTTTATATGCGAACGCCGAATCGGAGTTGGTTTATCGGAAGTTCGCAAAATTTTGTCGGCGATCAATTTTATCTTTTTGACGAAACGAGCAATCAATCGAGAATGACGATTCAGCCGAACGGCGGAGCGATTTCTTTTCCGTTCGGCGATGTCGGCATCGGTGTTACGCCGCAAACAGGAATTAAACTCGATGTCGGCGGACTCGGCAGATTCACGACACCGAACGGTGTTATCAATCTCGGCACGCCGAACACCGAAACAGGAATGTCGATCATCGGCACAAATCGCGCGGACGTTCGTTTTAACGGCGCGACGCTGACCTTAGCTGCCGGAAACGGCATCGGCGTTCCGGCAAACACGGGCATTTCCGTCACGACTTCCGGCAACGTCGGAATCGGAACGGTCAATCCGACGACGAAATTCGAGGTTGTCGGGACAACGAAAACGGGCGTTTTGCAAATTACGGGCGGCTCTGATCTCGCCGAACATTTCGAGACGGCGGACGATGTTAAACCCGGAATGATCGTGGCGATCGACACGGCGAATCCGGGCAGATTGATTCTTGCTCGCGGCGCATACAATCGGCGCGTTGCGGGAGTCGTGAGCGGCGCAAACAATCTTTCCGCAGGAATGATTCTGCCGAACTTGAATCCCGACGAAAAAGGCTTGCCCGTGGCACTTTCGGGACGCGTTTGGGTTTATGCCGACGCGACGAAAAATCCGATCAAAGCGGGCGATCTGCTGACAACTTCCGACCGTGAAGGTTACGCGATGAAAGTCACCAAACACAAAAAAGCAAACGGCGCGATCATCGGCAAAGCGATGACCGAACTCGAAAAAGGCACGGGTTTGGTTTTGGTTTTGGTGACTCTGCAATAACTTGGAGGAAAATTACAGATGAAAGCCGTTTTATTTATTCATTTTGTTTTGTTTTTATCTGCCTTCGGCATTTTTTCGTCAAACGCGGCGGCGCAATCGTCTCAACAAATTCTTAAACCGATTCCTGACGGTTACTCGTTGATCGACGGCGACATCGTAATGCCGACGAATATCGTTCAAGCAATTTTGAAAGGCAACAAAACCGTCCTGAATGATCTCGCCGTCCAACCTTCGACATCCGACGCAACGGTTGTGAACCGTCTGTGGACAAACGGCATTATTCCGTTTGAATTTCAAAACACCGATGTTCTGCCGTCAAATTGTCCGAACGCGATTCCGACAGGCAGTGTTTCCAATACCAATCGTGCCGCCATCATCAGCGCGATGAGCGTTTTGGAAAATACGGCAGTTATTCATTTCGAGCAATGTGCGGGCGCGACTTGTCCGAGCGGAAGCCGCGTTCTGATCCGCGATTCGAGCAACGATATTATTCGCGATTCTAACAATAATTGTGTTGACGGCTCGCAAAACAGTTCGCCGGTCGGAATGAGAGGAACTCAAAACATCATCAACATAACTTCGTGGACAGGCACGAGCAGTCAAGCGATCATAATGCACGAATTGCTGCACACGCTCGGATTCTATCACGAGCAGTCGCGCGCCGACCGCAACACATTCGTCACGATCAATTGCAATAACGTGCAGGGCGGATGCAGCGGAACGTTATTCACTTCCAATTTTGTCATTGAAGGCGACGGAACGGCATTCGGTTACTACGATTTCGATTCGGTTATGCATTATGGACAATGCGCTTTTTCATCAGGCTCGAATTGCCCGACGGACAGCACGCAAACAATCACGGTCAATCAGCCGAATACGGCTCAATGGCAAAATGCGATCGGTCAGCGAACACATCTCAGCACATTGGACGCGGCTACACTTTTATATCTTTATCCGCCGAACGATATGATTTTTTATGATTGTACATATAATACGCTTCCGCAGATCGGTTCTTTTTTCCGCCCGTTCAGCCAGCCGACAACCGCAATCAACAATACTCCGGTCGGCGGAACTTTGGTCGTTTTGAAAGAATGTTCTTTTCCGAACGGCACTTACAACCGAAACATTACGATCAAAGCCGCGCCGGGCGTAACCGCCGGATTCGGCAATTAATGAAAAAAAAGGATTTTATAGAAATGAATTTTAGACAATTTATTTTGAATTTCGCGCTTGCTGATTTTTTATCGATCGAGGTGAGATTATGAAAGAATTTTTTCGAGTATTTATGACGCTCGTTGCGCTTTTTACGATGATGATCAATTTCTACGCGCAATCCGGCGGCAATTTTTCAATCACGAAATCGGTCATCGGCGGCGGCGGTTCGACGGCTTCGGGTGGCGGTTTTTCAGTCACTTCGACCGTCGGAGAGTCTTTGGCAGGCGATGAATTATCCGGCGGTTCGTTTGCGGTCACGTCTGGATTTTGGAATTACACGGTTAATCCGGCGGCAGGTTCGGGCGTGGAAGGCGACGTTGCGTCGCGTCCTGTCGGTGACGGCTCGATCGCTTCAAATGACGTGATCCAAACGCAAAGATTCCAGATCGGACTCGATCAACCAAATCAGTCAAACGAATTCCAACGCGCCGACAGTGCGCCGTTTTCATCGCGCGGTGACGGTTCGATCGATTCGACGGACGTTGTGCAGACACAGCGTTATCTGATCGGATTGAACACGACGCAAGCCGCCGCCGGTCCGATCGATAACAGCGGATTTGCCGGATTTCCTGCGAGAGATTCGGAAAAAGAACCGAAAACTTTCGCACAACTCGGCGGAGTTCGTCAGCTTCGTGTGCAGAGCGCAAGTGCCTTTCGCAGTCAGCAGGTCGTCGTCAATATTCTAGCTGACGCGGTCGGCGACGAATCGGCTTACGGTTTTCGCGTGACTTATAATCAAGCAGTTTTGACCAGCCCGACGACGGCAATCGGAACGGCGGGCGGTTCGCGTCTGTGTAACACGACCGTCGCGGGGCAAGTCAGTTGTTCGATCAACAATTTCCCGAACGATCAGCCCGGAAGCTCGACCGACCAGATCGGCGAAATTTTGCCCGGAAACAATCAATTGCTTTTGCGAATCACATTCACGGTCGCGGCAACCGCGCCGTTCGGCGCAAGTCCGGTCGGATTGACCAACGTCAATGCTTCAAACGATGCCGCCGCCGCTCTAACGATCACTTCGCAAGGCGGAAACGTGACCGTTTCGACAACGACTGCGGCGCAGGTTTCGGTCGGCGGAAGAATTTTGACCGCTAACGGCGAAGGAATTCGCAACGCCGTCGTTTCTTTGACTTCGAGCGCGACGGGCGAAACGCGCACGACCGTTTCGGGCAGTTTCGGATTATACAAATTTGAAAATATTCGCGTCGGCGAGAGTTACGTTTTAACGGTCAATTCAAAACGATTCGCGTTTGCAAATCAATCGCGCGTGATCACACCGACCGACGTATTGACCGACGCAGATTTTATCGCTTCACCCGAATAAATTTTATGAATTGCGCAAACGTAATTTAATTTGCGTTTGTTTTAGAAACTGCTGAGATAATTGATGAATTTCAACGATCATCGGTTATTTCAGCAGTTATTTTTAAT
>DAITPE010000224.1:0-8796 GCA_036833775.1 Pyrinomonadaceae bacterium
GAACTGACCATCGCCGCGCTGGTGGTGGGTGCGGTGATCGGCATTCCGCTCGGCATTTGGGCTTTGCTGGTTTTGGCGAAACCTGAAGTTAAAGCATTATTCACAAACCAACCCACAGACCAATTTTTTCCGCCGCCGAATTTGTAAAGCAAAGAAATAAAAAGCGATACGTCTAGCAATTGGATTTTGGAGAATCTGAAAATGAATAGAATATTTTTACTAATCGGCTTAATTATTACAACATTTATCGGGCAAATTTTTGCCCAAAACGGCACCAAGGTCTTTCGTGGAAACGTCGGCGGAAGTTCGGTTCAATTGACGCTCAAACGTGATGGAAATAAATTGAGCGGAACATATTTTTATCAAAAAGTTAAAAAGGATTTACGTCTCGAAGGCACGATCGACAACGAAGGAAACTTCAAACTGACCGAATTTGCGCCGAACAACACGAAAACAGGCGAATTTGCGGGCAAATGGAGTAGTTCGGAAACCGACATCGGCGTTTCTTTGACGGGAAATTGGATCAATCCGAAAAATAAAGAAGAAACATATTTTTCGGCGCAGGAACAATACGTCGAATTTACGGGCAGCCGTAAGCTCAAAAATAAAACTTTTGCCGAGAAAAACAAGCCGCGAATGTATGACATAACCGCCGAATATCCGGTTTTATCTGGCGGAAATGCAATGATCGATGCGAAATTCAATAAATTGATGCTGGCGGAAGTTATGAAACCCGTCAATTCGTTCAAAAAAGATATGGTTGGAATGACCGCGCAGGATTTCAAATATATGAAAGATGCGGGAATGACCTATTATCTCGAATCCGATTACACGATCGAGCTGGCAAACGACAAGATCGTCAGTATCGGCATTTTTTCTTCGACTTTTGAAGGCGGCGCGCATCCGAATCATTTTTCATCGGCGTTCAATTTCGATCTTTCGACGGGAACCGTTTTGAAATTGAAAGATTTATTCAAACCCGGCGCAAATTATTTGAAAACTATCTCCGCGCTTTGTATCAAAAAACTAAAAGAAAGCGACCAAGAAGAATTTGATGATGAATGGCTTGCCAATGGCGCAGGTCCGAAGGAAGAGAATTTTTCATCGTGGAACATCAAGAAAAATGGGATTCTAATTAATTTCGATCCGTATCAAGTTTCTTCGTATGCTTCGGGACCGCACGATGTTTTGATAACTTTCGACGAATTGAAAAGCATCTTAAAAAAAGACGGAATCGTCGGCAAATAACGGAGAAGTTTTATGAAAGTCTTAATTTCGTTTGTATTTGCAGTTATTTTATCGGCAAATGTTTTCGCTCAAATCGAGGGAAATCCCGAAAATTGGTGCCGCAACGGATTATTTCCACGCGAAAATGTTGATTATTCAATTCTTACGGTTTTAGGAAAAAAAGGTGAAAAAATCTATTTTTACGGCGATGAATCAGAAAATTGTCCGAACAGCGAAAAATGCCGGCAAAAAAGTTATGTGATTCCGGGCGACAAAGTCATAATTTCCAGAAAATACGGTAATTATTTTTGCGCTTGGTTTCAGCCGAAAAAAGGTTATGAAACTGTCGGCTGGATTTCTGCGGAAAAATTAGGTTATCCGATGGTGATGCATCTCGAAAAAAAGAGAGATTTAACCGGAACTTGGACGTTTTACGATAATGAAATCCGTATCGAAAAAGGTGCGAAACCGAATACTTTCAAAGTTTCGGGCGAAGCGTTTTGGAAAGGGTTGGGAGATAATATTCACACGGGCGAACTCGATCACGAAGGCGTTATTGTCGGCGAAGATTTGAAGCTAGGAGAAAATGATAACGACGAATACGACTGCAAAGTCACGCTGAAATTGGTCGGAAAATATCTGATCGTTTCGGATAATATGAACTGCGGCGGCGCAAACGTGACTTTTTCTGGTGTTTATCAACAGACTAAAAATAAGTAAACCTGAAACTGACGAATTAAAAACGATTTGATTTAATAAAAGTGAGCTTTCAAAAGGCTCGCTTTTATTTTTGTGAAGAAACTGTTTTCAAAACTCAAAAATTATCTCAACGAACTCGGCAAGCTCACGCCGATCGCGCTCGTGACGACGTTTTTGCCGTTTGTCGGCAGCGCGGTTTTGATAACCTTTTCCGATCCGATCAGCGATTGGTTCAAAGCGAATCTCGTCGTCGGTAGTTTTGTTTACATTTTATTCGTCATCTTTTTTTGCGGATTCGCTCTTTTGCCGACTAACGTCATCGGCGTGATCTGCGGTTGGGCTTTCGGGTTTTTATTCGGTATCACACTACACATTTTTGCGATCGTCGGCGCGGCTTCGGTTTCGTATTTGATCCATAAACGCATCGCGGGCGAGCGTCTGACGGAAGTTTTCGGGCATCATCCGAAGGCGAACGCGATTTACAATGCGCTCGTCAAACAAAGTTATTGGCGGACGACGCTTTTAATTTGTCTGCTTCGTCTGTCGCCCGCGATGCCGTTTGCGCTGACCAATTTTCTGATGACTTCGGCGCGTGTTCCTTATTCTTCGTTCGCGATCGGAACATTTGTCGGAATGCTTCCGCGTTCGGCGGCGGTCGTCTTTTTCGGTTCGGGCTTGGCAATTTTGGATTTCGACAATCCGAACGACATCTGGCTGTTAGTTTTCGGGATAATTGCGACGATCATCTCGATAATCTTCGTCGGTGTCGTCAGCAAACGCGCTTTGGCAAGAATGACGAATGAAGCTGAAACGCAGTAAACATCCAGTGAAAACGATATACTTCAAATCAAAAAACAACTTCGTTATTTATCGGAAAAATTTAACAATCAGTCTCGGTTTTTCAAACAAAACCCAAACTTTTTATCGAAAAGAGCCGACAATATAAGACATATTGCCGACTTTTTGAGTTGGAAAGTCAACATTTTGAGTCAAATTGTTCACAATATGTCTTATATTGTCCGCAATATACGGTAAATTGTCCGCAATATACGACATATTGTTGACTCAATGGCGTGAAAAGTTGACGATTTTAAGCTGACCGACTGCAAATTTAGTCTTTTTGTTTACTTATCCGAGCAGTTTTTTGTAGATTTCCGTATCGACATTGCCGCCGCTGACGACAGCGCAGACTTTTTTTTCTGCAAATCTTTCCTTATTTTCGAGAATCGCGCCGAGCGTCAACGCGCCGGTCGGTTCGGATTTGAGATTTGCCAGATTGAACAATAAACGGACGGCTTCGGCAATCGTTTCGTCGGGAACTTCGATGATTTCGGCAACGCCCGTTTTGATGATTTCCCAGTTGTGTTTTCCCAAAGAAAGCGTCCGCGCACCGTCGGCAAGTGTTAGCGGTTCGGTGTCGTTGGCAACGATTTCGCCCACTTTCAAAGACCTTGCCGCGTCGTTTGCAAGCAAAGGTTCTGCCCCGATCAATTCCGCTTTTGAATTGTTGCGGCACAAACCTTTCGAGATTCCCGAGATCAAACCGCCGCCGCCGATTGGTGACAAAATAATATCGAAATCTTTGTTTGCCAATTCGTCGCCGATGCTCGCGTTTCCTTCGATCACAAACAAATCGTCATACGCCGACGCGACATAAAACGAAGGATTTTCCGCCGCCAATTGCGCCACGCGTTCGGCACGTTTGACGGTTTTGGTGTCAACGAGATCGACCGTCGCGCCGTAAGATTTCACGGCTTCGATCTTCACTTTCGCCGAAGTTTCGGGCATCACGACGATGCATTTTTTGTTCGTCAATTGACACGCATAAGCCAAAGCTTGCCCGAAATTTCCAGACGAAGCCGTGACGATTCCTTCGTTTTCGACGTTCAAAGCGAGATTATAAGCGGCGCGAAACTTGAAGCTTCCCGTGTGCTGAAAAGTTTCGGACGAAAGCGTTAAATCTATTCCCAAAAAATCGCGCAATTTCTGCGATTCGATAAATGTCGTCGGGCGAATGGCTTCGAGCAGAGTTTTCATAAAAGAAAGATATAACGCAAAGACGCAAAGGTGCAAAGACGCAAAGAAAATTTAGGGGAAACTTTTAAAACTTTGCGTCCTTGCGACTTCGCGCCTTTGCGTTAAAATATTTTTATGACAAAAGCACAATTCGGAATGATCGGTTTGGGAACGATGGGCAGAAATTTTCTGCTCAATGTGGCGGAAAAAGGGTTTTCGGGTGTCGGTTACGATCTGGACGCGGAAAAGCGCAGACTTTTACTTGAAGAAGGCAAGGATTTCGAACTTCAAACAGGCGAAACGCTCGATGAATTTCTTGCGAAACTCGGATCGCCGCGCAAGATTATGATTCTCGTTCCGGCGCAGGTCGTCGATATTGTCATTAATGATCTGCTCACGAAACTCGACGCGGGCGACATCGTGATCGACGGCGGAAATTCGCATTTTCCCGAAACCGAACGGCGCGAAAAAACTCTCGCGGAAAAGAACATCGAATTTCTCGGTGTCGGCGTTTCGGGCGGCGAAGAAGGTGCGCGGCACGGCGCGAGCATTATGATCGGCGGCAAACGCGAAGTTTACGCGCACGTCGAACCGATTCTCGAAGCCGCGTCCGCGAAAGTGAACGGCGAAGCCTGCGCGGCGTTCGTCGGCAAAGGTTCGGCGGGGCATTTCGTCAAGATGGTGCATAACGGCATCGAATACGGCTTGATGCAGATTCTCGCCGAAACTTACGACTTTATGTTTCGCGTTTTGAAGATGGATTACGACGAAATGAGCAAGACTTTCGGCGATTGGAACAACGCCGAGTTGAATTCATTCTTAGTCGAGATCACGGCGGAGGTGCTGAAGAAAACCGACGTTGAAACGGGCAAACCGCTTGTCGAAATGGTTTTGGACAAAGCCGCGCAAAAAGGAACGGGCAAATGGACTTCGCAAGCCGCGATGGATTTCGGTGTGCCGATTCCGACGATCGATTCTGCGGTTTCGATGCGTCAAATCTCGGCGCAGAAGGAAGCCCGCGTTCTCATCGCCGAAAAATACGGCAAGGGCGAACTCGCGATTACGAATCCGCCGACCGCCGACGGCAAAACCGTTTCGAGCGAACACGAACACGACGCGGCGAAAGCCGAACGCGAAAAACGCGCCGCCGAAACGACCGTGAGCGAACATCACAAGGAAAATCTCGACGCGCAGAACGTCGGCGATAAAAAGGAAGTTGCAAGCGACGAAGAGCGCAACAGTGCTGTCCGCGAAGACGTTTCGCGTGATAAAAGCGCGTTTCTCGAACTGCTCAAACACACGCTTTTGAGTTCGTTCATCGTCACCTACGCGCAGGGAATGTCTTTGCTTCAGACGGTTTCAAAGGAAAAGGAATACGAACTTCATCTCTCTGAAATCGCCAAAATCTGGCGCGGCGGCTGTATCATTCGCTCGGCTTTGCTCGAAGAAATGCGTGCGGCTTACGACAAGAATCCCGACCTTGCAAACCTGATACTCGACGACAAATTTGCCGAAATCTTGAGCAAAAACCGCGATTTTTGGTGCAAAATCAACAACGAATTTGCGATGAGCCAAGTGCCTTCGCTCTGTCTGTCGTCCGCGCTTTCGTATTTCGACGCGTTTCGTTCGGAACGCTTGCCCGCAAATTTAATACAAGCCCAACGCGACTTTTTCGGCGCACACACTTATCAAAGAACCGACAAAGAAGGAACTTTCCACACGCCCGATTGGGATAAATAATAGTGCAGAGATGATAAAAAAAGATTCTGAATTCTTCAAAATTCATTGCAAATTAACTCGAATCGATGCCGAGAGTTGTTTTTACGGATGATAATTTAGAATGAATAATGAAGAATTTAGAATTATTCGTGCCTTGTTTCAAAAAACAGTTGCCTAAATGCGAAAAACGCTTCACGGGCTGATGAAAACAACTGACGAGTCTTTAGAAATCAACAAAAAGTCGTGAGAAAACAATGACGAGTCGTTTAATATCAATAACAAGTCATTAGAAATCAATAACGAGTCACTTAATACCATTAAAAAGTCGTTCAATATCATTAACAAGTCATTTAATACCATTAAAAAGTCATTCAATATCATTAACAAATCATTCATTATCAATAAAAAGTCGTGCATTATCAATATAAAGTCGTCTAAAACATACATAAAGTTTTGAAAAATCTTGTCTTTTGTCAGCAAAACCGTTAAAATTTTCGATATAAGAGGTGCATATTATGTTGAAATTCAAGTTGTCGAGTATTTTGCGGGTGCGCGGTGTGGAAAAGCCGTTCGCGTTTTTGCAGAAAAGAGGATTTACGCGGACGATCGCAAGCAATCTTATTAATGATAAAACGATCAGCATCAAGATCAGGCAGATCGAAACGCTTTGCCGTTCGCTGAACTGCACGCCGAACGATCTTTTCGAGTTCGAGCCGAATGCGAATGACGCGATCGGCGCGGAACATCCGTTAAATTCGTTGAATCGAAGGCTGAATTCGTCGAAAATTCAGAACGTCGTCAAGGAAATTCCGCTCGATAAGCTGGACGAGGTCGAGGAATTTATCAATCGGCTGAAAAGTAAGGAGTGATTAACCAAAATATAATTGTTTAACAAACCGATTCGCCAAAGGCTGACTCATTTTATATAATCGAAAATTTGCTTTCGGCAATTTGAAGTATTATGAATTGGGAAGTCGAGTTTAGGGAAGTATATAATTTTGTAAAAGTGGCAACGAGCGGGAAATTTACGCTTGAAGACCATCTTTCAATGATTGAAGACATCGTTTCGAGAGGTTTTTGGAAACCCGGAATGGATGTCTTTTTTGACAATCGCGAACTGCATTTCGTCAACACGGACATCGAAACGATGCGCCGCGCGAGCGCAAATCATCAGCAAAACAACAAGCGCATCGGCGACGGAAAAACGGCGATCTTGATGAAGTCGCTGCCTGATTTCGGGCGCGGACGGCAGTTTGAACTGCTTTCTTCGGGCAAGATTTCGGCAAAGCTCAAGATATTTTTAGAAGAAGAGAACGCCGTCGAATGGTTGTGCGAAAAAGCCTGAAATACTCAATAAAATCAAACGATCGCGCCTAAATCTTCGGGCGTATTCACATTAAAAAATATATCTGTTTCGGTATCGGCGGCAAGATTTTGCTGTGAAATGTAGCGCGTATTGACGAGTTCGAGAAAATCGCGCGGCGAAGCGGTTTCGTTTTCGTTCATCAGCGTTTCGAGCGTCGGCAGGCAATATTTCGCACGATAAACGGCGCACAACGGCTGGATTCTGCCGTCCGTCTGGCGCGGCACGTTGGCGAGAAATTTGTTTGACGAAAGTGTGAATTGGGCGAGTTTTTTGATGATTTCGTTAGTGATAAAGGGAAGATCGACCGCCAAAACGACGGCAAATTTCGTGTCGCAATGTTTCAACGCCGCGTGAATCGCGCCGAGCGCACCGCGATTTTCGTAAATGTCGCGCACGACTGGCAATTCGGTTTCGATCGTCTGCGTCTGATTCAAAACGAGTTTGACGCGGTTTTCGCAAGTTTCTTTCAACGATCCAACCGCGTTTTCGAGAAAACTTTTACCGTCAAACTGCAACGCAAATTTATCCTCGCCCATCCGCGAAGATTTGCCGCCAATTAATATAAAACCTGTAAAATCGCTCATAATTTTAGGAAGATTTTAACCGCGAAACACGCGAAATACGCGAAAGGAAAGAAAGAAGAAATTTATTTAAAACAAACGCTCTTTCTTCATTTTTCGCGTTCATTCGCGTGTTTCGCGGTCAAATAAATCAATTATCAAACTTGCCCGTAAACACTTTTTCGCCGTTTTCGATATGCGGCGCAACCGTCACGATCGTCAATTTCGAGGTCGGGCATTTACTTTTTTCCGCATAACTTTTCAAAGGAATCAGCGGATTCGCTTCGGGAAAATACGTCGCGCAGCAATCTTTCGGAATCGGGTATTCGACGACGATAAAAGATTCGGCGCGGCGCGTTTCGCCTGCAAAAAAACTCGTAATATCGACGACTTCGCCTTGTTTCAGATTTCTCTTAATGATGTCGTCCTTATTCATCAAGATCACGCGGCGCGAACCTTTGATGCCGCGATAACGGTCGTGATCGTCGTAAACGGTCGTGTTAAATTGATCGTGCGCACGAATCGTCGTCATCAGCAGTTCGCCGTCGTTCAGATCGATGTTTTCAAAATTGCTGACGGTAAACTGCGCCTTGCCGCTTTTCGTCGGAAATTTTCCTTCGTGCGGCGGATTCGGCATATAAAAACCGCCGTCTTTACGGACGCGCACGTTGTAATTTTCACAACCCGCAACGACGCGCGAAATGCGTTCACGAATCGCGTCGTAATCGTTCGTCATCCGTTCCCAATCGACGGTCAGTTTATTTTTCAAAACCGCCTGCGCCATTTTCCCGACGATCCAAACTTCGCTCCGCAAATGTTCCGACGCGGGTTCGAGAATGCCTTTCGACATCTGCACGTTGAGCATCGTCGATTCGGTCGAAACGAACTGCTCTTTGCCGCCCGTCAGATCGATTTCCGTGCGTCCCAAACACGGCAGAATCAAAGACTTTTTGCCGTGAACAAGCGCGGTTCGGTTGAGTTTCGTGATGACCTGCGCGGTCAAATTGCAATTTCGCAGAGCCTTTTCGGTGTAAACGGTGTCGGGCGTGGCGGAAACGAAATTGCCGCCCATCGCAAAGAAAACTTTCGCGCGTCCGTCGTGCATCGCTTCGATCGCGTCAACCGTTCCGAAGCCGTCTTTTTCAGGCGTTTTGAAATGAAATTCCTTTTCGAGCGCGGCGCGAAATTTCGGATTCATCTGTTCCCAAA
>DAITPE010000225.1:0-8779 GCA_036833775.1 Pyrinomonadaceae bacterium
CACTTTCAGCGGCGGGAAATCTTATCCAACGATTCGTAGGAATTTACCCGACGCTATTTTATTTGTCGCTTTCAGCGGCTTTCGATGTTTCAGGCAAAAAAATCTTTTTACCGTTCCGCATCTTGAATTTTACCGATGCGCGTTTTCATTTAGACAAAATACAATGCTAAATTAGCGTTGGAATTTATCCGCAAATCTAATGCTTACCACATTTCAACAGCACATCGTACAGGAACAAACGCGCCGTCCGGGTTCGCCCGTCGAGCTTCAATGGCTGATGTCGGGCGTGATTTTGGCGGCAAAATTGATTCAGGCGCAGGTTCGCCGCGCCGGATTGATCGATCATCTCGGCGCAATCAACGAAATTAATCCGCAGGGCGAAGTTCAGCAGAAATTGGACGTTTACGCGAACGAAATAATGATCAAAAGTTTCAGTTTGCGCGAAAGCGTCGGCGTGATCGCTTCGGAAGAAAACGAGCATCCGATCGCCGTTCATCACAATTCGCCCGACGCGCAATACGCGATAATTTTCGATCCGCTCGACGGTTCTTCGAACATCGATGTCGCCGTCACGATCGGCACGACGTTTTCGATTCTGCGCCGACCGGACAAAGGCGATTCGCGCGAAAGTCTGAACTGGGTTTTACAGCCGGGCAGACGGCAAGTGGCGGCAGGATATGTGCTTTACGGTTCTTCGACGATGCTCGTTTACAGTATGGGCAACGGCGTTCACGGCTTCACGTTCGATCCTTCGATCGGTTCGTTCATCCTTTCTCACGAAAACTTAAAAATGCCCGAACAGGGAAGTTATTACTCGATCAACGAAGCTTACAACGAGCTTTTTCCGTCGAAATACGTCGAATTCATCAATCGTATAAAGCGCGGCGAACTCGGCAAATTTTATTCGTCGCGCTTTGTCGGTTCGATGGTCGCCGATTTTCACCGGACGCTTCTTCGCGGCGGAATTTTTATCTATCCCGAAACGCCGAATTATCCGAACGGCAGACTGCGGCTTTTATACGAAGCCAACCCGATCGCCTACATCGCCGAACAAGCCGGCGGCATGGCGAGCAATTCCGTTCAGCCGATTCTCGACGTTCACCCGACCGCGCTTCACCAACGAACGCCGCTCGTCATCGGCGGAAAAACCGAAATGGAAGCGTTTATGAATTGGACGCAGGATTAAAACTAAAAACTATTTCACGGTGATCAATCCGTCGTTTGAACATTGATGCAGATGGCGTGTGTCGTTGATGGCGAGAACGCGTGTGTTGTAGCGGCTGCGAATCTCGAAACGATTGATGCCGCAGTTGGCGGTGACGAGCCAAGGCGTGGTTTCGGTACGGCGGTTGATCGCGCCGAGAAGATACAAAGTCATAAAACAGATCGCGCCCGTGTGCGAAAAAATGACGACCTTTTCGCCGCGATGAATCGTGAAAATTTCTTTCAGCGCGTATTTGGCGCGTTGCAGTAAATGGCTGTAGCTTTCGCCTTTCGTGATGACGTGATGAATGTCGCGGTTGATGAGCGCGTAATAATCTCTCGGATATTTTTCCTTCGATTCGTCAAACGTCAGACCTTCCAAAACGCCGACGTGTCGTTCGCGGAAAGCGTCGGTTTGAATGATCGGCAAATCAAGAAGTTTTGAAAGCGGTTCGGCGGTTTGCACGGCGCGCAGCAGATCGCTCGAATAAATTGCTTCGATCTTTTCTTTGGCAAGTGCGTGAGCGGTGATTTCAGCCTGTTTTTTGCCGAGTTCGGACAGCGGCGTGGGCGAATGTCCGCCGAAACGCCCTTCGGCATTTCCGGCAGATTGTCCGTGTCTGACAAAATAAAGTCGGGTAACAGGCATATTCGATTTGGGATTTGGGATTGCGGATTGCGGATTTATAAATAAAACTTCAATCCCAAATCCGCAATCCCAAATCCGAAATTCCTTAGGCGTTTGCGGCTTCGGCTTTTAATTTTTCGGTTTGATAATGCGTCGTTAAAGCATTGACGAATTCGTCGAGCGCGCCGTCCATTACTTGATCGAGCTGATAAACCGTCAAGCCGATACGGTGATCAGAAACGCGGTTTTCTTTGAAATTATACGTCCGAATCTTTTCCGAACGATCGCCGCTGCCGACTTGCGATTTTCTTTCCGCCGACATTGCGTCGTGCTGTTTCTGTTCTTCGAGTTCCTGCAATCTCGCACGAAGCACGCGCATCGCTTTTTCGCGGTTCTTGATCTGCGATTTTTCGTCCTGCATCGAAACGACCACGCCGGTCGGCAAATGCGTCAAACGAACGGCGGAATAGGTCGTGTTAACCGATTGTCCGCCCGGACCGGATGAGCAGAAAGTATCGATTCGCAAATCGTTTTGATTGATCTGAACGTCAACTTCTTCGGCTTCGGGCAAAACTGCAACCGTGATCGCCGAAGTATGAATGCGTCCGGCGGTTTCGGTTGCGGGAACACGCTGAACGCGGTGAACGCCCGATTCGTAACGCATTTTCGAATAAACCTTGTCGCCTTCGATGACGACCGAAGCTTCTTTAATGCCGCCGACGCCCGTGTCGGAAACGTCCAAAGTTTCAAATTTCCAGCCTTGACGCTCGGCGTAACGCGCATACATTCTAAGAACTTCCGCCGCGAAAAGCGTTGCTTCGTCGCCGCCTGTTCCGGCGCGGATCTCGACGATCACGTTCTTTTCATCGTTCGGGTCTTTCGGCAAAAGCAGAAATTTCAAAGCTTCTTCGGCGGGAGGAAGTTTTTCTTCGATCTCGGAGATTTCGAGATTTGCCATCTCGCGCATCTCGTCATCGTCCGCCATTTCGAGCAGTTCTTTCGCGCCCGAAAGGTCTTCCTGCATCTTTTTGACTTCGCGGTATTTCGTGACGATTTCCTCCAAATTTCGATGCTGTTTCATCGTTTTGGCGTAAACCTTCATATCCGACATAATTTCGGGCGACGAAATCTGCGCGGTCAAATCTTCATAACTTTTTTCGATCTGTGCAAGTTTTTCTAACATTTTAATCCTTCTTTAATTCAGGTAAATCCGCGAAAAGGTCTGTCAGCGAAAGACGAAAATCAGGTAATATCTTTTCTCCGTCCAATTCATCATCATCGCGTAGAATACTGACTAGATTACTTTGGCGATAAACAGCAACGATTCGGTTTTGCGGATAAATCACCCAGACAAGTGAAACGCCGGCTGTTAAATAATCATTAATTTTGTCTTCAATTTCTTTCTTTTTATCGCTCGGCGAAACAACCTCAACCGCTAAATCAGGCGCATCAGGAAAGAACTTTTCAGTTATACCGTGCTGTGCAAGTTTTTCATTGCTTATAAAAGCAGCGTCAGGAGCGCGAACCGTGTCGGGATTTTGGAATATGTAAAATCCTGTTTCAGCCCCGAGAACGATTCCTAATCGATTGTTTCTTACATAAATGCTCAAAAAATGACCTATCAGCGCGGAGATCATTCCGTGGTATATTCCTGTTGGCATGTATCTGACTATTTTTCCGCGCACGAGTTCACAGCCGTATTTTGTATTTGGCATTGAAAAAAGCTCGTCCGCTGTAATTAGTTCGGTTTGAATTTTTTCTGAAACTATACTCATAGTTTTGCCATGAAAATCTAAACGACAACTTCCAATTCTCTTTCGCTTACAGGCGCAAAAGTCGCTTCGATCGGCTCGAATTTGAGCGATTCTTTCAGCGATTCGATTGCAACTTCCAACTGTTCATCGTCCGGTTCCTGCGTCGTGATGTTTTGCAGCCAAATTCCCGGCAAAGTCATCATTTTGAAAACTGCGCTCGATTCTTTTTTCGCGGCGTAACGGATAACTTCATACGAAAGTCCTGCAACGAGCGGCATCAAAGCGATACGAACGAGCAAATTCAGCCACATTGCTTCAAAATTGATGACCGAAAAAAGCACGATCGAAACGAGCATCACGACCATCAGAAACGAAGTTCCGCAGCGCGGATGCTGGCGCGACATCGGACGTGCATTCGGAACGGTCAAATCCAGACCTTTTTCCCACATAAAGACGGTTTTATGTTCCGCGCCGTGATATTCGAAAACGCGCCGAATGTCTTTCAAAAACGACATCGTAAAGATCATCACGATGAAAAACGCCATTCTGATCAAACCATCGATCAAGTTGAAACCGACCCAACCGCCGAAAGTGTCGAGTTTGATCTTCCAGACGTAAGCTTTGATAAATTCGAGCCAGCCAGCATCAGCCGCGATCGTTGGCGCATTTGCCCAACCGAGCGCGATAAACAAAACATTCGTCAAAACGAGCGGCGCAACGACGAAAAGCAAAATATTAAAGCCGAGCGCGAAAATGATCGAACCGACCGCGCCTGCCGCCTGCGCTTTATCTTTTTTCTCTTGCTTTTCCGGCATAATTACTTTGACCGGAGCTTTTAAGAATTTTTCATTAGCCACGCCGTCAGCCAAAACCGCTTCGGTTTGAAGTTCTTTCGCCGCCGCTTTTTCGCGTTCTTCGGCTTCGATGTCTTCGTGCGCGACCGCCGCCGAAAAATTCAACGCTTTCACGCCTAACGCCATCGATTGAATGAGCGTTGCGCCGCCGCGAATGATGGGAAAGTTCATCCATTTATAAGTGTCGCTCCATTTCGGAAGCTTTTCCGCCGTTTTCACGATCGTGCCGTCTTTTTTGCGGCAGGCAATTGCGTAAGCCGACGGAGTTCGCATCATTACGCCTTCCATCACGGCTTGACCGCCGACGATCAGATCGCGTTCCATCGCAAGAAGAACCTGTAAAAAAGAAATTTTCCGCTTGTTTTGTTTTGACTTCATAAGTTTTTAATTGACGATCGGATTTTGATTTGCGTTGCTTTCAGCTTTTTCGTCGCCTTTCTTTATAAAACTAAAATGCCCGTCGCTTTCCAAACATCCTTTCTCGACGTCTTCGATTTTTTCGATTCCGTGCTGCCGAAGCTGGCTCATAATTTCGTCATACGTAATCATTTCGCTTTTCATATTCTTACGCAAAAGCCTGCCGTTTTCGATCACGACCAAAGTTTTCGGTTCTAAAATACGCGAAAAAAACTTTGACTTAAAGCCGAGCCAATCAAAGAAAAAATCCCAAAGAACAATGGTTACGATTAGTAAAACGGCTTCGGTCACTGATTTAGAATCGCCTGCCATTCCGTTTTGCGCGGCATCGGCGATGACGACGATCACGAGCAGATCGGCAATTCCGACCGAACCTGCTTGGCGGCGAAATATCCGCAAAAGCGCATACATCACCAGATACATGATCGAACCGCGTATAAAAATCTCCAAAAGAGATTCGTGCGGAACGAAAATCGATTGCCAATCTATTTCAAAGAATTTATTCATTTCAACCCTTCCTTGCTAAAAAAAATAACGCCGCGCTTTTTTCCTTAAAACGTTTCTCTCAAATGATTTTACACCAAGAGCGAACGGCGCGGAATATGCGTCGGCGTTAGATTTTGTTTAGCTAGTATTGGTTGATAAAAAAGTTCAACTTTTTACTGTTATTTACGGGCGTAACGCTTGTTAAAGCGGTCAACACGTCCGGCGGTGTCGATCAATTTTTGTTTTCCGGTAAAAAACGGATGACAATCCGAACAAATTTCTATATGCAGGTCATCTTTCATCGTCGAACGGGTTTTAAAGTTGTTTCCGCAAGCGCAGATGACGTTGATTTCGTTGTAATTAGGATGAATTTCAGGTTTCATTTTCTCAATGGTCTCCTTTTTTTAATGTATGACAAACTTCAGTTTGCCGGCTGTTTTATTTATTTTCAACTTAGAACAAACCAAAGTTCGTTCCACTTTCACGTCCGAAAACGCAAACTGTAATAATAAGCGTGTGTAGGATGAAACGTCAAGTGAAAAGGTTGGCTGACGGATTTTGCTATGAACGACTGAGATGACGCGGGCGCGGCTCACACACCGTTGAATCTTGTGAACGTCGCTGCCTCGCCTCGCATCCATTGATTTGTTCGGCTGTCTGTTAATCTGAAAGACATTTGTTTTGGTTAAACTCAGCTTTCGGTAAAATAATGCTTCTTCCGCTACGGTATGGAAAAATAATCTTCCTCAAATCTGATAAATCTATGTTTGAAGTTCCTTTTTCCGAGCAAACCTCGTGAATAACCCAAACAATTTTAGCTGCTTCCGAACTAATTGAACCAGTGTTAGTCGAAAAGTTTTTGGTTTCAAAAGGTTTTAAGTTTATTTCTTCACTCCAAAATCTGGTTGAAAGTTCTTCGTTCTTTTCGTTCAACTCATATCCGATAAGTCGGATAATACCAATATATGATTCAGATTTGTTCGTCAGGAAAAAGTCTGTCGTGTAGAAAGATTCTTCAGCATCGTAATTTTCATAAGTCATAGTCGAATCAATACTCACCGGAACAGCTTTGGCATTGATTGGTTCAATATGAAAATTATTTCCTTGAGACAAACATATCACTGACGTAAAAAGAACGATGCCCAAAGCGTTGACAAATATATGTAAGATTTTCAGCATATCTGTTTCAATATATTTCCTTAGCATATCACGGGAAGCATCCGAACTATTTATTAACTCCAACGCCGTTGATAATACATTGAATTTCGAGTGTTATCAACGATGAAATGAAAAGTCGAAAGCAAAAAGTTAAGCAAAATTTTATACGCTGAAATCTGCTATTAGCTTTTCCAATCTTTGTTCTTTAATTCCGTAGAAATCTTTGATCGAGTTTATTTGTTCCGAAATCTTTTCCGTGTCGCTTGTTTTGGTTTGTTTCGTGCCGACGATCATATTGTTTTTCGGCGTATGTTCGGTCGAAATGAACTCGAAAAGTTTGGTCGAATAGCCGCTTTTTTCGAGTAAAAGTGCGCGCAGACCGTCGGTGATCGATTCGGCTTCGCGTTCGAGCATAATTCCGTGTTTGAAGACGTTGCGAAACATTTCGGGCGGTTTTATTTGCGGGCGGATTTCCTGATGACAGCAAGGCGCGACGACGATCAGGTCGGCTTCGGCTTTGATTCCTTTGAAGATCGCGTCGTCGGTCGCCGTGTTGCAGGCGTGAAGCGCGATGAGGATGTCAACGTCCTGCAATTCATAATCGCCGATCCAGCCGTGAACGAATTTCAAATCTTCAAATTCCGACGCTTTCGCAATGTCGCTGCAAAGCCCGACAAGCTCTTGTTTCGTGTCGATTCCGGTGATTTTTACGTCCAAATTGCGAATGTTTTTGAAAAAATCGTAAGCCGCAAACGTCAGGTAACCTTTGCCCGAACCCATATCGACGATGTTGAGCGATTTTTTGTCATTCAGATTCGATTTGTCGAAAAGCGACGCGAGCGTTTCGACAAATTTATTGATCTGCCGCCATTTGTCCTGTTGTTTGTCGCGGATTTCGCCGCGATCGGTCGTGATTCCGAGAGCTTTGAGATAAAATGCGTTCGGATTGACCTGAATCTGTTTTTCGCGGTTGTGATCGAGCGAAGGTTTTGCTTTAAACGTCGGTTTTGCAACATTTAAGCGCGATTTGTCTTTTTTGCCGATGTCGAGCTGAAAATCGTTTTCAGTCGTAAAAAGATGACCGCTGAAAAAATCCGTTCCGAGCAATTCGCGGATAATTTTCACGCCTTCGGTAAAATCGTAATTTTTCGCCGTGTCGCGCATATCGTAGCGGTATAAAAAGAAAAGCCGCGTGCCTTTTTTCGTTTCGACCAGCCGCAATAAAACTTTTTGCAGATGCGCGTCTGCGCCTTTATAATTACCTAAAGTCATTTTCACGAAAGTTTCTTCGTGCAGACTGCGTGCGAATTCGCTGATAAATTTTTCGACGTTTTCGATCATAAACTTTTGAAATCACAGATTAACAGAATATGAATACAGATAAAAATTTCATTGCCAAAGACGATTATCTCAAGGACGTTTTATTTATTTTACGCGAAACTTTCGAAGGTTCGCCCGCAGGTCAGCCGAGCGCGTATCTCGATCGTGGAATCGGGATTTTTTCGACGCTCGAATCGCTTTCAGCCGCGCAAGTTTCCAAAAACTTCGGCGGCACGACGATCGCCGCGCAGACCGAACACGCGAAATTTTATATTGACAGATTTTGCGAATTTCTGACGGGCAGAACCGAAAAAGTAAACTGGGAACAAAGCTGGCTGATCGAAACCGTCAACGACAAAGAATGGAACGCTTTGCGCGACGCCTTCAAAAAATCCTACGAAAATTTTTTGAAAATCATCGCCGGAATCGAAACGTGGAATCTCGACAACGTCGGCGACCCGATCGCGGTCATCGCGCACACGGCATATCATCTCGGCGCGATTCGGCAAATCGCTAAAATTGCTCAATAAATGGCAAAAACAACCAAAAATCGGTCTGACGAAATCGGCGGCGAAGTAGATAAATCGTGCGTTTCATTAAGATTCTTCGGCGAAAATCTGTCGCCAGAAGAAATTACGGAATTATTAAATTGTTCGCCCACAAATTTTTATGTAAAAGGGCAAATCATATCTAACGAAGTTTCAAAAAAAGGTGCGTGGCTCTTAAAAACGGAAAAAAACGAGAAACCTTTAGAAAAACAAATTGATGAATTGCTTGGACGTTTAACGAAAAACTTGGATGTGTGGAAATTGCTGACAACAAAATTTAAAGCAGATTTATTTTGCGGTTTATGGCTTTATTGCCAAAATCGAGGAACGTCTCTTTCGCCTGAAATATTAAAACATATTTCCGATCGTGGATTGAAAATCGATTTTGATATTTATTATCTTTCACAGATG
>DAITPE010000226.1:0-8772 GCA_036833775.1 Pyrinomonadaceae bacterium
AAAAAAGAAACGGCGGCTGATTTTGACAACATTTGTCAAAACGAAGACCAAGCGCAAATCACGATCAAAGGATTTTTGCGAAAACCGAATTCCGATTCAAATGAACTTTTGTTGTTTGAAAACGCGAACGGAACGGGCGGTTTTATTCAAATTCAACCGAATGACGCAGGCATTTTTTCAAACGCTTTGCCGCTCACGATCAGCGGTGAAATCCTGAAAAAAGATAATTCGTGCGTTTTGCAGATCAAAAAGATCGAAGGTTTTTAAAATCGAAAAAGGAGAAAAATTTAATGAAAAAATTATTGATAGTAACAATTTGGGCAGTATTTCTAACGGCTTGCGGCGGTTCGGCAAATTCAACGAATTCAGCTAATTCTGCAAACACTGCGAATGCAACATCCGTGACTAATTCAAATATAAATTCAACCGAAAAAACTGAAAAGAAATCGGTTGATACGACACCTGTGAAAATGACTTCAGACGAATTGGCGGCTCAAGATGGAGAATCGCTTCAAAAATACAAAGGACGAACTCTTATCCTTTACGGACAACTCGAAAAATGGACAACCGGTGAAATGGAAATTTCGTTCGCCGGATACATAGTAAATTGCAGTGGTGATTACACCGAATATATGGACGCGATCAATCTCTACGAGAAAAAGTCTAAACGTGTCTGGGTTGATTTTCGCGGAGTTTTGGAAGATGCGAAAGGCGGTTCTTTTGACGATAGAATTCTGACGATGAAAAATTGCGTGATTACGGACATAGGAAAATAAAAATTCGGAGATAAAAAATGAAAAAGATATTGATTTTATTGATAGTTGCGATGTTTTTACTGAGCAGTTGCGGCGGTTCGTCAAGTTCAACGAATTCAGCCAATTCAAATGTTTCAAACAACACAAATTCCAATTCGGCAAACAATCAAACAACCGCATCAAGTGTTGATCCGACACCGATCAAGATGGATCACGATGCGTTTGAAAAAACCGACGCGAAAACGCTTGAAGGCTATAAAGGACGAACAATGATCGTCGAAGGCGCAATTATGAATTCTTGGACTGAAGATTCGATCCTGCTTTTTGGCAATACTTTTAACAATGTGCAATGCAACGGAAGTTTTAGTTCATACAAAGATGCCATCAAAAAATTTCAGGATTACAAAGGCGGCTGGATTTACAGTGATGTCAAAGGAACGGTCAAAGAAATCTTAACCAGTCCGAAAACGACCGTCGTTTTGGAAAACTGCACCTTGTTGAAAATGGATAAATAAGGAGTTAAACCGATGAAAACCAAATATTTATTCATTCTGATTTTAAGTCTTTTAGCTGCATTGAATATAAACGCCCAAACACAAGATGAACCGTTGGATTCATTCAAAGTCGGCGATGTTATTTACCACGGAACTACCAATAATTGGACTAAGGCAAGAATCGAAGAAATTTATCAAAACCCGAGAGAATGGAAAGTTCGTTACGGAAGCGGCAAATACGATACGACCTATATCACTCCGAGCGGCGGACGAATTGTGCGGAGCGAGAAATATCATCTGGAAATGCAGGAAACGGATCGGATAAACGCGTCGTTTTTTCACGAAGCGATGCCTTACGTCTATGCGGTTGATTCTCTGGCGGATGTTTATGATCCCGAAAGTTATCCGAATAATCATTCAACGGCGTTCCCGCTTCCGCCCGATCCTGACCACGCTAAATTACGTCAGCAGTTGGACGAGCTCGATAAGATTTGCAGGAAATATCCGAACATCAAGAATGGAACTCCGCCCACCAGCACCAAGAGAATTATTGATCGCCCAGCCGATATTTGCGAAATTGTCGCCAATCGTGAGGTCTTTATAAAAAAAGCGATTCAAGGACAGATCGTAAACAACCGGAACGCAGTTTGGGACGGCATTCGCAATCAAGCTGACAACAATATGGGAAACGGTTTGATTTATTACGATTTGCAGTTAATAGCATTGGATTTTGAAGGTTGGAAAGCCGCCGCTGAGGTTAAGGAAAAAGCCGAATTTCTCAAATACAACGCCGAAATGCCGCCAAACTTTTTCGATAGATTGCGTCCGATCTCCATCGAAGTCAAAGCCTTTATTGACAAGCAAATAACTACAAATCGCTGGGTTGCTCCAAAGTTTCAAGACGCGGCAGCGCAAGCTTTAGCCAAACGAAATGCGACCGATGCTGTCTTTAAAAGATCAACGATTCTATCGATAGGAATGGACGACGCGGCTTGGGTTCGAGGTTCAGACAGTCGAAACGAAGTCGGACGCGACAGCAAATACGTCTATTACAAGCTCGAAAAAAGCAAAAATTTCTACAAGATCGGACGAATGCTGGTCAAAGGTCCGGTCGCCGGATATTGTCAGGAACGCGAATTCATCGTTAAGCGGACGACCAAGATCGAACTCGAAATTTTATCGGGATCGGGAAAATTCGTCGCTTGTCCTAAAAACTAATCTAAAAAAGGAAACAGTAAAAATGAAACTAAAACTTTTATTAACAATTATTTGCGTCAGCTTTTTGATGGCGTGCGGCGGAACCAAATATTCGGGAACGATGACGCGTCAGGTCGGACCTGAAAAAACCGAACAAAAAGCATTTGCGGCACTGAAAAAAGATTCGGAAAAAGAAGTTACGGTAACGATTTCTGATGCCGACAGCATTAATCCGACGTTTCTTTCCAAATGTCCCGCACTCAAATTCACGAAAGAAGAAAGTATGTGGATGGCGGCAGATCAGCCTTGTTCTTTGTTCAAAGATAACGATTCAAAATTTACCGGAACAATCACGTTCGACGACAAAAAAATACATTTGAGCGGCAATTTGATCGAAGGGACGCGATACTATTTCCACGAATTTGACGGCACGACGAAATAGAGGATAAACCAATGAAACTAAAACTTTTAATATCAATCGGCTGCATTATTTTTTTGATGGCTTGCGGCAAAGTCAATACAAATCCGAAAGATTTTTTTCCGGCATCTGTCGGACAGGCAAAATTGGAAAAAGTAAACTTTAAAGACAAAGAGGATTGGTATGAGAAATCTTACGAAAGCGATAATTCGGGAAAAGAATATAAATTCCTTGAAAGCACTTATTTGGCGGGAAACTATATTTTTACCTATTTAGCTTCCGTTCACGAAAACGGAAAGCTGGCACAGGATGAATTTGCAAAAATGGCGGTTTGCAAAGAACTTTATTCGGGAGCTAAAGATTGGAAAGAATCGCCGATCAAAGATAAATCCGGCAAAGAAATCGGAAACATCAAAATCTGCCGCACCGAACCTGATTTTGAAGGTAAGTCCGCTTATTTCTACGCTTTGCGAAAGGATAATGTCGTATCCGTTTTCAAAGACAGTCCGTCTGCCGAAGATGCGAATCGAATCGCCGATTTCATCAAAAATTTGCCGTTAAATACCGATCTCGATCTGTCTTTTATAGACGAAATTGTTGCCGAAGCCGCTAAAAACAAAGGTGTCAGCAAGGAAAGTTTGAGCAATCTCGCGCCGCCCGAACAAATTGCCGAAAAGCCGTATCTGAAAGGCAAAGTTTACGAAATCTCTACCGAAGAAAATAAATTTATCGGCGATGATTTAAAGGCGAAAAACACTTCTGAAATCGGCTCGATTTTAAAGGTTTCGTGCGGCAAAGGCTCATTAATCGGCAATTACAACGCAGACGGTCAAACGGTTCCGGCTTACACTTCAAACTGCAAAGTCACCGTCATCGATTACACGATTCCCGCCGTCATTGCCAAACAATTCTTTGCCAATGCGACAATTCCGAATTCGATGACTTTCGGGACAAAAGACGGAAAAATCGAGTCGGGCAAAGAAGTTATTGCACCGATTCCGTTCGGCGATATTAAAAAATGGGTTGATAGTTTGCCAAAAAATTAATTTCAGAAATTTATGACACGAGGTGTTAAAAGGAACAAACAAAGGAACAAACTGATGAGATCAAATAAATTTATCAACTATTCAACGCTTTTCGTTTTTTTGAGCATTACGTTTTTAGCGGCTTGCGGAAGCAAGGAAAAGCATATTTACGTCGGGAATTTGCTCGAAGCCAAATTTGCGAGCGGATCGAATTACGCTTCGTCGCAGATCAATCATAAAGATGTGGAAATCACGATCGAAACGCTCGGCAAAAACGACCGCAATTTGTATGTAAAAAGCAGCGACGGCTTGAAATTCGGCGATTGCGAATTGCCGATCAAGTTTTATATGTATGACGGCAACAAAAAAGGAGATATTTCGACCTGCGACCGCAAAACGGGCGCGGGAACAGAAGTGCGAAACATCGGCGGCGGAACCAGCAAAGTCGATTTAGACGGGCAAAAATTGAAAATCACGCTCAATATCGACAATGTTTTTTACACTTTCGAAGGAACCGAAAAACAGTAGATCAGGAGAAAATTTATGAAAACTTTAGCGTTTATCTTTTCGATATTCATATTTTCAAGCGTCGTTTCGGCGCAAAAAAAACAGGCGCAGATTTGGTCGATCCCAAACGCACCGAACAAAACCGCGACGGTCGAAGGTTCGCTCAAAGACGGCGAAAAATTAACCGATCTGTCTTGGGCTTGGAACAGTTCGAACGCTTGTTTTCCGGCGACGCAGAAAGACAAATTCACGGGCAATCATGTCTTTTTCGTTACCGAACTTCCGGCGCGTTCGATCATGACCGTAACCGTCAAACCGAAGAAAAACGGCGTTAATTTGAGCGTTTACGCTTATCAAATTTCACCCGCAAAGGTCATTCTGCCCAAAGATTTACAATCGTGCGTAACGTGCGAAGCCGATCATAAATGGGATTACCCGAAACGCGGCAGAACGCAGGGCGACGAACGCACGCTGACTTTTAATTCGACCGATAATTCCTACAAAATTTTTATCGGTGTGGCAGGCGCAGACGGTTTGACCGAAGGCGATTTTACAGTTTCGGTAACGCTCAAACAATAAGGAGAAAAAACAATGAAAATTGCAGGTTTGATTGTCGGAATTTTACTTATGATTTTATCGTTCATCGTTTTAGTCATTTGTCTGATGCTGCCTTCGATGACGCACAACCGCGTCAATCGTGAAGAATCGCTGATCGGTTTGATTCCGGCGTTGATTGTCGGTTTTATCGCTTTTATATTGACCGTGATTTCCGCAATTTCAGTTCTAAAAGCAAAAAAACTGCCGCAAAACTGAAATACAATTTCGTGCGAAAATCGCTTTCCGTTTTGATGAAGTTCGGTTTCAAATGTTAAGTTTGAAATATGCAGAACAGAATCGAAGTTTTCAAACAAATGCTCGAAACCGACCCGACCAACGAAATGGTTTTGTTTGGTCTGGCAAAAGAATACGAAAAGCTCGGACAAGCCGAAGAAGTTATAAAACTTTTGGAAGAATACATTTCCAAAGCCGACGACGAAGGCAACGCTTACGGAAGCCTTGCAAAAGCTTACGACGCGCTCGGAAATCGTGAAAAGGCAAAGGAAATTTACCGCAAAGGCATCGAAGTTTCGCTCGCACACGGACATCCGACGATGGCTGGCGATTATCAATTCAATCTCGATATGCTTGAAGATTAAGATGAAATAGCCACAAAAAAGCACAAAAGACACAAAATAAAAAACAAAAGATAGAGTAAGAAACTCAATGTATTTCTCACTCTATCTTTTTTGTTTTTGCTTATTTTTTGTGTCTTTTGTGCCTTTTTGTGGCTATCCTTTAACGAGCCGCGTTTGCGTTCATATTCGAATTACGCGAGGAATCGCCGGTTTGCGACGGATCGCGCATTCCGCTCGTATGACACCAGCCGGTTTTGTGTCCGAGATTGTTTGCACCCGGAAGCTGTGCATAAGCGCGTTCGACGACGCCGTCTTCGGGGTCTGACAAAAACGGATCGGTCGCCAAATTGCAGTAATCGTAGCGATACCAAACGTCTGTAAACGATGTCGTGTGATAGTAAACTTTCGCACGCGCCCACGACGGAATTCCCGCCAGCCACGAAGCCGAACCGGAATAAGTCAAGTCGTTATTCGAACCGCAACCCGCGCCGAAAATTTGTCCTAAAATTGCCAAATTTCCCGCCAAAGCCGTTCCTTGATACGGCGTTCCAACCGATTGGATCAGACGCGTTCCGCCCGTTGCCGAATCAAGTCCGCTCCAATAATATGTGTAAAGATGAAGCGAAGCCGCGCCGCCCTGTGAATGTGCGACGATTCCGAACGACGGAAGGCTCGCGCCGAAGTTTTTAATTAAATTTGCGAACTGATCGTGCGAACGGTTTTTGTTCAAATCCAAAAACTTCACGTAATTGGTAAACTGACTCGCCGCGCCCCAAGCGTCACCCGAACAATAGCCGTGAACGAGCATCAATTTTCCGCCGACGGCATTATTCGTCAGATTTTCGGGACGTTTGCCCATTCGCATTTCGTCCGTGATTTCACCGAAATAATTTGCTTTCAAATTTTCGGAAACTTTGATTTCAGGAATGCGAACCGCTTCTGCAGTTCCCAAAACGACGGCTGAATCCACGTCTTGAACGCGAATATTTCTTAATTCATAACTATTATTCGCATCTGAACGCGCCAACCAACGACCGTCAATTGTTAAAGGCAAAACCGCATTTTGGCGACCGCCGAAACCTCTTTCCGCCAAAACGATTCCGCCGATCCACGCGATCGATTGCTCGTTTCCGCGTTCGTCGCGTCCCCAAACTTCGGCGTGCGTGACGACTTTTTGTCCGGCGCGTAAACCTTCGACGGGCAAAACAATTTGATAACGCGCATCGTCGAGCTGACGAACGAACGAACTTCCGCCGAAATCGACGTTTTTATCGGCAACTTCAAAAGTATGTTCGGCAGTTCTGATAAATTCTTCGCCGCTCGGCGTTGTGCCGCGCGTCGTGATCTGCGCTGTGTATTTTCCGCTTTCCGACGGGATAAAACCGCCGCCGAAAATGCCGTCGCCCGCGATTGCGTCGCCGTGATTTCCGTCGTCAAACATTTCGGCTTTTACAATTTTTCCGCTCGGCGAACGCAGTTCGATTTCCGAACGTGCAATCGTTCCCGAAAGCGCGGTTTCGGTTTTGGAATTTCCGTCAAAAAGCGATGAAACAAAGCCGATATTGCGGTTTTTCACGGTTTGCAAAGTGTTGACGTAAGAAAAAAGTCGATACGGCGAATCGCTTGAAGCGACGAGATAACCGACCGTTTCGTCTGATTTCAAAGAAGTTTTCGGCGCATTGATTTCGAGCCGTAAAATTCCCGCCGAAATCGTTTTGAAAGCAAAAACTTCTGCCGGATATTGTTCGCTGCCCAAACCGTAAGTCGTTTCGCTACGCTCGATTTCGACCGATGTCAGACGCGGATTTAAAGATTCGCCGTTCGGCAAAGTCGCTTTCACGTCCCAATTTCGGCTTTCCTGCGCCAAGATCATCACGCGGAAATTTTCCGCCGATTCGACCGGAATTTCGATGCGCTGATCGCCGCTTTTGACAGGAATCATCGCCGATTTCGAGCGCAAACCCGTTTCCGACGGATTCGGCAAACGCATCGTGTAGATTTCGTCCGCCGAGCCTGCAAGCTGTTTGAATTCGCTATTTGCAGAATTATTTAAGCGAGCCGTTTTTTGCCCGAACGCCGCCGACGCAAGCGCAAAAATCATTAAGCCCAAGACAGTTTTATGGAAGATAAACTTCGGAAGTCGCATTTTTTGTTCTCCTATTTAGCTTTTTATTTTTATGAATTTAGAAAAGCGAATGTATATTTTTCAGGAAAAACAAAACTGAATTTTTCGGTTTTTTGAATAACAAATAGCGGATTGATTATAGTGTCGAACGAAAGAGAAAGCAATTTTTTAACCGAAAATTGATCTTTTTATTTTGCAAAAACGAATTTCAGACACAGTTTCACTTCTCAACTCGAAAATCTTCGCGTTTTTTTTAATTCCTTTCTCAAAATCTCATTACGAAAATCATTGCGGCTGAAGATTTTCAAAATCTTCGTTTCCAAATCGGCTTTCATCATCTTTAGCCAATATTTTTGCCCCTATTTTGAAGACGGGTTTGTCGAGAAAGCAATCTCGCTGATTATCTTTATCGATCAAAATACAAATTTCGCAATACAATTTATCGTTATCGCCGGAACATTTTTTGACAAATTCACGCTGTTCATTTTCCGGCAGAGAAACGGCTTTGAAGAAAATCTTTTCTATTTTTTGCCAATGTGCTGTTTGCATCAAAATTTATCTCTCATATACTAACGCACCAAAATTGACCAAAACTTATAATTTTTTTTACATTTTTTTTCAAAACTTCTTTTCAGCCGCCAAATATTTTCCAAAACCGAAGTTTTCGGAACTTACTTTTGGAAAAAAAATTCATTTTCTAAGCATTTTCTGTAAAATCTCGTAAACCCAACTATTTCTGCAATTACCGAGTTTAGTCGAATTTCTATGAAAAAAAATTTCACTTTTTTTCACTTTTTTGAAAAAAAAATTATAAGTTTTGGTCAATTTTGGTGCGTTAGTATATGGAGGTTATTTTTTTTACCCCAAAGTAAACGTCAATCTCCTTGTTTCGTATGCCCTAAAAAATAAAACAATTCTCCTTTGAATCGTTTTATTTTCCAGGCGGTAAATCTCACTTTTCTTGTAAAAAAGTCGGTTGCCTCATCTCCATAAAAGGACAGGATTTGCTACCCTGTCCTTTCCTTTTTTAGTTTTTCGCAATAAACATTTCGATATGATAAATTTGTTAATTCGAG
>DAITPE010000227.1:0-8762 GCA_036833775.1 Pyrinomonadaceae bacterium
AGCCGAATGCACCGACGCAACAACAACCTCAAACGCCGCCCGCGCCGATCGTGGTTGACGGCGTTCGCACTTCTTACGCCGATGTCGTCGAAAGAACTTCGCCTGCCGTTGTCCGCATCGAATCGCAGATCAAAACTAATCAACAAACTCAGCAATTTCCGTTCGGCGACGACGATTTTTTCAGACAATTTCAGCCGCGCCAGCAACAACGTCCGCAAGTCGAACGAGGGTTAGGTTCGGGCGTGATCGTCAGCAACGACGGAACGATTTTGACAAATAATCACGTTGTCGAAGGTGCAGACAAGATTACTATCTATATGAGCGACAACAAATCTTTTGAAGCAAAATTGGTCGGTTCGGACAAACCGAGCGATCTTGCGGTTTTAAAGATCGAAGGTCAATCGCTTCCCTTTTTGAATCTCGGAAATTCCGACAACGTCCGCATCGGCGACATCGTTTTGGCGATTGGAAATCCGCTCGGAATCGGTCAAACCGTTACGCAAGGAATCATTTCGGCAAAAGGTCGCCGAACGGGTTTGAGCGACGGAAGTTTTGAAGATTTTCTGCAAACCGACGCGGCGATCAATCGCGGAAATTCCGGCGGCGCGCTCGTTAATCTGCAAGGCGAACTGATCGGCATCAATTCGCAGATTCTTTCGCCTTCGGGCGGAAATATCGGCATCGGCTTTTCGATCCCGTCAAATATGGCGAAATCCGTGATGGATCAGCTCGTTCAACACGGCAAAGTCAGACGCGGCTTGCTCGGTGTCGGAATTCAAGATTTGACCGAAAAAACTGCAAAGGCTCTGGAATTGAAAGAAACGAAAGGCGTTTTAGTCAACGAAGTAAAAGTCGGCGGCGCGGCTGAAAAAGCCGGAATCAAACAAGGCGACATCATTCTTGCGATCAACGGCGAAAAGGTCGAAGACGGAAATTCTTTGCGTAATAAAGTTGCCGGAACTTTGCCCGGAAGCGAAGTTAAAATCACGGTCTTGCGCGGCGACAAACAAGAAGAATTTACCGCCACGCTCGACGAATTTGACGCAAATAAAACTGCGAACAAAAATTCAGGCGAATCCGAAGAAGAAAAACCTGCGGGTGAATCTGACGGCGGAAAACTCGGTTTGAGTTTACAGCCTTTAACACCGCAAATGGCGAAACAATTAGGCTTAACCGAATCGACGGGTTTGGTCGTGATGGAAGTCGATCCGAACGGCGCGGCGGCAGAAGAAGGAATTATGCGCGGCGACGTGATCTTATCCGTCAACCGTCAACCTGTGAAAAGTTTGGAAGAAGTAAAAGCCGCCCTCGAAAAATCTGGCGATAATCCGGTGCTTTTATTGGTTTCGAGAAAAGGACAAACGGTTTTTATGACGGTAACGCCGAAATAAGTTCGAGCTAAAATCGAAAAAAGGTGGAAGGTAATTTCTATTTGAAAAACTTTCCACCTTTTTGTTTTTTGTGATACAAATTAATTTATGTGGACAAAAATATTTCTCGGTGCACTTTTGCTCGGACTCGTTCCGATGTGTTTTTTGAATTTTTATTCGCACAGTTGGCTGAAAAGTATCGGTTCACCTTCCGATGCCGCCGCAGGTTTTCAATATTTTTCAAATCTATCTTGGAATTTTCTGTGGATTGCAACCCTAATTCTTTTGATTTTGGCAAATATTCTGCTTTGGAAAACCCGAAAAGCATGGGCTTTGTGGGCAACATTTGCGTTCTTTTCGATTTTTGTAATCCTCAAATATTTTTGGCTAAATGTAGCATTTTCAGACTTTAACCAATCAAATAATTTACCGCAAACAGGCATCGCCGCGAGCGTTTTCTCAGGAGTATTTTACAGTTTATTTTTTGCCGTCATCGTTTTTTTCGATCAATTTATCGTTTTGCGTCTATCCGAAAAAATGCATCCGCAAAATGCCTTAGCTGAAATCGCCGAACCCGAAATAATCACGGAAACTGACGAAACTCAACCGGAAAACTAAAGAAATGAAAGTTTTTGAATATCAACACATCGTCGGTTTTGAAGAAACAAATCTCGTCGGCAATGTTTATTACGCTAATTTTTTGCTATGGCAAGGTCGTTGCCGAGAAATGTTTTTGTTTGAAAATGCACCTGATATTTTAGAACTTTTAGCCGGAAATCTGGCACTTGTCACAACCAAAGTTTCGTGCGAATTTATCAATGAACTCTTTGCATTTGACGAAATTACGATCAAAATGCGGCTCGGTTATATCAAACAAAACCGCATATTGATGCTGTTTGAATATTGGCGCGGCGAAGAAATCGTTGCCCGAGGCGAGCAAGAAGTCGCCTGTATGATCCGCGATAACGGCGAAATTTCACCAACACCCGTTCCTTCAAATCTTTACTCCGCTTTACAAGATTATTTAGAATAATACTTTAGATTGATTTATCCTTTTTTCGCTTTTTCAGCTTTGTAAATTCCAAACGGATCGGCAACTTTTTTCCAACCTCTGATTTTTCTGGCTTCATTTACGCCTTCTAAAAACTCTACTGCCGAGATAGTTCTCATTCCCCAGCAACAACCACGTCCGAATGCAATTCCGATTTTTCGGTCTTCAAAAGGCTTTTCAAAAGCAACTAAAACATTTCTCGGCGGAATTCCCATAATCGGTGTGCAAAGCGCAACACCCATTTGTGCATCAACGATTTTCCTGTCGGCAACATAAACGTCATAACAAGCGTTGTAAACAATGGTTGCCGGAAAATCTGAACCGTCTTGATTTGAAAAACAAATACTTTTCGGCTGTTTTTGCGGCGGTGGAGTCAAACTGAATGTGATGTATGCATCCATATCGAATTTTTCCGATAAAATCTCGCTTCGACCGTGGAGTTCCCAAACTTCGATATTAAATTCAAATTGCGTTCGATTTAATTGGGTCACAACGCGACGTTCAAGCCCGAGCCGCATAAATGCCTTAAAATCAATATACTCCGTGCTAATCCAACCATTTTTTAGTTGCGCCATAATCGGCAATGAAATTGTCGAACCTTCAAATTCCGTCTGTGCTCCAACGGGAAAATGTCCAAAACTTCCGTTTACCACCGATTTAAATTTTTCCGAACTTAATAACTCTTCCATATTTCCTCCATTTTTAATAAAAATTTGAACTTGTATTATTTCAAAATCATTAATGCATTTACTTCTTCCAAATTGCTTTTTTCCTCTTTTTACTTTTTTGACAAAATAGCAATTTCGGAGAAGTTTTTTGTAATTTTCGCGCGTATGATGAACGCCTAATTTAAAACTTGGAGGTCAAATATGTACGCCGGAATTACGATTATGCATTATCCGCCGAAACGGACTGATGATGTTTATAAACACATTCGAGAAGTGCTGATTCCATTTCATTCGGAAATGCGTTCTCAGGGACTTGAAGACGCAATTTTTCTTGTTAACCCCGAAAGCTGTCAGGGCATCGGGATCGCTATTTGGAACGATCCGAAAATGCTTCGGCAGATGGAAAAAGGAACGTCGCGCGATATGTCGCGGGCAATGCGCGATTCTGAAACCGCGCCAACCGAATATACAAAACTTCGTGCTAAATGGGTTGAAGATTTGAGCGGCGGAATTGTCAGCACGGATTGGTATGAAGTGGTCGGTAAAGTTTCTGCCGAATCTAATCTTTGGGTTCCTACGGGAACCGAAAAGAAAGACGGCGAAAAATGGGAATAAGCTAAATAAACCCAGCTTTGCCACTCATTTAATCCAACTCCCACCTTTTCTTTTTTCGTAATTTTACTGATTGCGGAAAGAGTTTTGTAAAAGAAATTCAATGACAAAATCAAGTCAAATTCAGATTGTTAAATGACATCGTTGCAGCGGTAAAAGTTTGCGATCGGTTGCATTGACTTAATTTTGTTCCGTTAGAAAAAATATTTTCATAAACTATAAGGAGTTTTTTATGTATCAGGAAAATAATGGATTTGCCGTTGCGCTTGAACGCAATAATGAATTGAATCTTTTGCCGAATCCGAAAACTCTGGCTGATCTGCGGATTCAGGTAATGCCCGAAGGCGGTGTCGATAAACTCAATTTTATAGCTTGGGACACGATCGATGTGACCGGCTATGGCAAAGAAACCGTCGAATTGCGCGGCTATTACGTGATTGACCGCGCAAATCCGACCGACAGCGATTGGGAAAAAGCTTCGGTCGATATAAGAATGGCGGAAATGAATATCGAAGGCGAAAGCAAACTTTTCGGGAAAGTTCACGCTAGCGTCAACTACGAACGCGGCATCGAATCACGCGGACAGGTCAGAGCCGGAACGGTTTATCCCGGCGTTGCCGATTCACCTAAACTGTGTGAAATGGAAGGTTATATGAAATTTGAAATGCCCGACATCGGCTTGACGGCTTTCAATAAAGATAAAATCCTGCTTCAACACAAGATCACGCATATTCCGCCCGTCGGACAAGGCGGCGGCACAGGCGAAGTGGCGATCAATCTTTATAATGTCGAAGACCCTGACGGTGCACCGATCGCAATTTTAAGACAAGTCAAAACACACATCGGTTCGTGGATCAGATAGTCGTTTTTGTTGTCTGAGAAAATACGGGAAACGAGTGTAAACTCTTTTTCCGCAATCGCTTGACAGGAGATAATCAGATGATAGAATCGCCTATTTCCCGAAATCTTGGGGCTGTTTTTACAGCCTCAAGACCTTTTGTCGAATTTCTAACACAGTCAAAATGGGCAAGTAGAATGGGAAATCCCGACATTTGCGATTTTGTCGTCGGGACTCCGCACGAAATGCCGATTCCCGAATATGTCGAAGCGATCAGAAAGGCAAGTATTCCGCAAAATACAGACTGGTTCGGCTATAAAGTAAACGATCCGAATGCTCGTCAAATTGCCGCAAATGCTTTGCGCGAGCTTGTCGGCATTGATTTTGAAAACGAAGATTTGTTTTTAACCAACGGCGCGTCGAGTGCGTTGGTGATTGCTTTAAAGGCGATTCTGAATCCCGAAGACGAAGTTATTTTTCTGAGTCCGCCGTGGTTTTTTTACGAATCAATGATTTCCTTCGTTCACGGCAAAGCGGTTCGTGTAAAGGTTGAACTCGAGAGTTTCGATATTGATGTCGAAGCGGTCGCAAAAGCCATAACTCCGCGCACGAGAGCAATTATCGTTAATTCGCCGAATAATCCCACCGGAAAAATCTATCCGCCCGAAACGCTCGCTCGGCTTTCCGAAATTTTAACTGCGGCTTCGGAAAAATTCGGACAAACGATTTATTTGGTTTCGGATGAATCCTACAATCGTCTGATTTTTGACGAAAATATCTTTTCCAGCCCGACCGCGCATTATCCGAATTCTTTTTTGATTTACAGCTACGCAAAGGCACTTTTAACGCCGGGGCAAAGACTCGGTTATCTTGCAGTTTCACCATTGATGCACGAACGCGATAAGATTCGCCGCGCAGTTCAGATTACACAATACAATCTATATGCATTTCCCGATGCCGTTCATTTGCACGCTTTGGCAGACATCGAACCGATGATTTTCGACCTGAAAAAACTCCAAGATCGGCGCGACAAAATGGCGCAAGCATTGTCGGCGCAAGGTTTTGAACTCCATATTCCCGAAGGTGCTTGGTATCTTTTGCCGAAAACGCCGATTGAGAACGATGTCGAATTCGCCGCGATGTTGGCAGAAAAAGACGTTTTCGTTTTGCCGGGAAGCATCGTCGAATTGCCGGGTTATCTACGTATTTGTTTGACTGCAAATGATGAAATGGTCGAAAAAGCATTACCTGTTTTTGAATGGGCAATGAAATCGGTTTCAAACCCTAAAACCGTAACTATTGCAGCATCTTAAAATTCCAATTCATTGGAGAAATCATCAATGAAAAAAGTCTCGACACAATCAAAGCCGCCAAAAACCGTAGATTCGCAAGGTCAAAAATTTCACGGTTCGCAGCCGCGCGGACTCAAGTCGGTTTCATCTTCATTTTCAACCGAAGGACGTTTTGGGCGAATGTTCCGAAATGCTCCGATTTACGAACACAAACCCGAAAATTTGGCGGCTCTTGCGAAAAGTATGATCGTTGCCGCAAATCCGAAAGATTTAAATCCGGTCGAATTTCCCTTAAAAGCAGGCGAAAGCGATAATCCGACGATACCGTCTGGCTATGTTTATTTCGGTCAATTTATTGACCACGACATAACCTTCGATCCGGCTTCGAGTCTTCAAAAGCAAAACGATCCCGATGCATTGCACAATTTTCGCACACCGCGTTTTGATCTCGATTCGCTTTACGGACGCGGACCAGCCGACCAGCCTTATCTTTATATGAACTCGGATTCGCCGCTTCCGCATCCGGTTTTCGGCTTTGATCGACGCGGAATTATGTTTCTGATTGACGAACAAACAGATCGAAACGAAGCCGATCTACCGCGAAATGCAAATGGACGCGCTTTGATCGGCGATCCGCGCAATGATGAAAATATTATCGTCTCTCAACTTCATCTCGTTTTTCTGAAATTTCATAACAAAATGGTCGAATTGGTCTTCAAACAAAGCGGTTTGACCGGAAACGATCTTTTTCTCGAAGCCCAACGAATGGTTCGTTGGCATTACCAATGGGTGATTTTTCACGATTTTTTACCGCGAATTTTGGACGGCAAAACCGACGAATCAACGATTCAGCCGTCTGAAATTTTGAATGACATTTTGATTCGGGAAAAATATACGACGATCAATGGCGGAATCGGCACTTTTTTGAAAACGAATCTGCGTTTTTATCATTGGCATAACACGCCGTTTTTACCCGTCGAATTTTCGGTTGCGGCTTATCGTTTCGGGCATTCGATGGTGCGTTCTTCGTATTTTATTAACGATTTTGTCCGCCAAGAAAACAAAAATATGCCGATCCCGATATTTTCAGCAAGCCGAAATCCGCTTGAAAATTTGAACGGATTTCGTCCGCTTCCGACAGCTTGGGGCATTGGCTGGAAATATTTTTTTGAGATCGAAACGGATTTTCCGCCCCAATCGAGCTTCAAAATTGACACGAAAATCTCAAATCCGCTCAGCAATTTGCCGTCAATTTCGGAAATGCCGAATCTTGCACACAGAAATCTGATGCGCGGTTTTCAAATGAATTTGCCGTCCGGTCAAAGCATTGCCAAAGCGATGGGAATTCATCCGCTTTCCGATGACGAACTGCAACTTTCAAAACGCGGTGCGCCGGATTTTGAAGGCGATGCGCCGCTTTGGTTTTATATTCTTCGGGAAGCCGAAATTTTGGCAAAAGGTATTCATCTCGGTCCCGTCGGCGGCAGAATCGTCGGCGAAGTTTTTGCGGGACTTCTCGCGGGTGATCCGTTTTCGTGGTTTAATATCGAACCGAATTGGCGACCGACACTCAGCGTCAACGGTAAATTCAAAATGTCTGATTTGATTAGATTTACGGTCGGTGAGTCGGTAAATGATATGACTTCCCAACAACCGCCGCAAGCGGCTTCTGCATCTGGAATTTTAACAAATTGGCGCGAAGTTTTTCCGCAAAATAATTCGGATTCATCGACTTTTATTCCGAAATAATTGTATGAAAATTTCCCGTTTACTTTTCAGATTTATTCATCTTTCCTTACTTTTGATTTATTTTTCACATCAGATTTTGCTTTTGCTTTTTCTCAAAAATATTACACAAATAGAGAATTCGATTGACGAAAAGTTAGGGAAAATTATCGCTGATTTTTGTCTAAAAGCAGGCGGGGCGTTTATCAAAATCGGGCAGATTCTCGGAACTCGTTACGACATTTTCTCCGTCAAAACTTTGCTTCCGCTTCAACAATTACAGGATGATGTTCCGCCTGTTTGTTTTTCCAAGATCGAAACAATTATCGAATCGAATTTAGGCAGAAAACTCGACCGAATATTTGCCGATTTCAACCGTATTCCGATCGCAAGTGCAAGTATTTCACAAGTTTACCGCGCTCGTTTGAAACATAACGATCAACTCGTCGCCGTAAAGGCTTTATCTCCGAAAATTAGAAAAATATATGAAACCGATATTTTTTTAATCGGATTTTTTATAAATAAGTTAAAACGATTCCGTTTTTTTCAAGACTTTCCTTTGATCGAAGCCTTTGAACAAATTGCCGATTCGCTCTTAAATCAGACCGATTTTTTGCTTGAAGCTGCAAACAACAAAAAGTTTCGTGACGGATTCAATCCTTTGACGAAAACGCTTTTTCCGAAAATAATCAATGAGTTTTCGACTTCGGAAATCTTGGTATTGGATTTTTTCGACGACCTAAAAAAAGTCGGTGATCTTTCTGAACGAGAGAATAAAAAACTCGTAATTCACGCGCTTAAAGCTTTATACAGAATGATTTTTCTCAATGGTTTCATTCATTGCGATTTGCATCAAAGCAATTTTTTCCGATTTAAGGAAGATTTGCTCGTGCTGCTTGACACGGGTTTTGCCGCTGAAATTGAAAATGATGTCAGGATTTCCTTTTGCGAGTTTTTTGAAAGCGTCGTTCAAAATAACGCAAAAAGATGTGCGCTCATTATTCGAGAAACGGCTTTGAAAATAAAAGAAGATTTTGATTCGTCGGAATTTGAAAAGGAAATCGCCATTCTTTTAAATAAATATTCGGCAGTCGATGTGCGTGACTTTCAGGTTAGTCAATTTGTGCTTAACTTATTCAAAATACAGAAGAAATACGGCATTTACAGCACGGCGCATTTTACTTTGCCGATTCTTTCAATGCTCGT
>DAITPE010000228.1:0-8744 GCA_036833775.1 Pyrinomonadaceae bacterium
CAAAGCTGTTGACGAAATGTTTTGAGTTACGATAAAGAATAAAAATCAATGGTTACGCCTTCATCGAACTATCAGCGCGAACAGTTTCTCGAACGCCCTTTGCCGAGCAGCGAAGAAAGCGAACGTGTAATTTTAGGCGCGATCTTGCTCGACAACGCGCTCATCACGCAGGCGATCGAAGAACTCAAAGCCGACGATTTTTATTCGCCGCTGCACCGACGAATTTACAAAGCAATGCTCGCGCTTTTCGACGCTTCAAAGAGTATCGATCCGATCCTGATCGGCGAAGAATTAAAGAAAGAAGGCGCACTCGAATCGATCGGCGGCGTGGCGACCGTCACGAATCTGACTTACGGTTTGCCGCATTTTTCGGATTTGCAGGAATACACGAAGGTCGTCAAGCAAAAGTCGATCGTCCGCAATTTGATCAAAGTCTGTAATCAAATTACGAGCGAAGCCCTCGCCGAAGAAGACGAAGCCGAAGTCATCTTGGACAACGCCGAATCGATGATCTTCGCGCTTGCCGACGAACGTTCGCGCCAGGGCTTTTCGCACATCCAACCGATCGCCGAAACCGTTCTCGCCAAAGTGCAGGAATACGCCAAACGCGAATCACACGCGCTGACCGGACTTTCAACCGGTTTCAGAGATTTCGACGAAAAAACGTCCGGCTTGCAAAAGACCGATCTAATCATCGTCGCCGCCAGACCGTCAATGGGCAAGACGGCTTTATGTCTAACTATTGCACAAAATGCGGCGATTTTGGAAAAGGCGGTCGTGGCGGTTTTTTCGCTTGAAATGTCGAAGGAACAGCTTGTGATGCGTATGCTTTCGTCGGAAGCGAAAGTTGACGCGCACCGTTTTAGAACCGGATATTTGACGCGCGACGAATGGGGAAGATTGGCAGGCGCGATCGGAACGCTTTCCGAATCGAAGGTTTTTATCGATGACACGCCCGGAATTTCGGTGATGGAAATGCGTGCGAAAACTCGCAGGCTTTTTGCAGAACAGAAAAAATTGGATTTAATTGTCGTCGATTATTTGCAGTTGATGTCAGGCGGCAAGCGTTCGGAATCGCGCCAGCAGGAAGTGTCGCAGATTTCGCGTGAATTAAAGGCTTTGGCAAAAGAGCTGCAAGTTCCCGTGATCGCGCTTTCGCAACTCTCGCGTGCGCCCGAAGCGCGAAATCCGCCGAAACCGATGATGTCCGATTTGCGCGAATCGGGTTGTCTGGCGGGCGAAAGTCTGATCACGATGGCTGATTCGGGCGAAGAAATTCCGATCAAAGATTTAGTCGGCAAAAAAGGTTTCCGCGTGTGGGCTTTGAACGAACAAAATTGGGGTTTGGTAAAAGCCGAAGTAACGAACGCTTTTTCGACCGGAATCAAGCCTGTTTTCAAATTAAAAACTCGACTCGGACGCGAAATTCGTGCGACGGCGAATCACAAATTTTTCGGCTTTACGGGTTGGAAACGCCTCGACGAATTTAAGATCGGCGACCGCATCGCGCTTCCGCGTGAGATCAGAAACGAAACCGAACAAACGATGACCAATGCCGAAATCGCTCTGCTCGCGCATCTGATCGGCGACGGCTGTACTTTGCCGCGTCATTCGAATCAATACACGACGCGCGAAAAAGATTTGGCTGAAACGGTCGCATATCTGGCAAGCGAGGTTTTCGGCGATGAAGTTTTGCCGAAAATTAAGCAAGAGCGAACTTGGTTTCAAGTTTATCTGTCATCGACGCGCCATCATACGCACAACGTCCGCAGTGCAGTCGCCGAATGGCTCGACGAATTAGGCGTTTGGGGTTTGCGTTCGCATGAAAAATTTATTCCGTCGAAAATATTTGCTCAACCGACCGAAGCCGTCGCATTATTTTTACGGCATCTTTGGGCAACGGACGGCTGTATCTGGGTGAATGAAAAATCAAATCATCACCCGGGAATCTATTACGCTTCGAGCAGTCGAAGATTGGCGGAAGATGTTCAAAATCTGCTTCTGCGAATCGGCATCAATGCAAGGTTAAGAGAAATTCCGCAAGGCAGTAAAGGAATGATGCAATATCACGTTATCGTGAGCGGAAAATCCGATATTGAAAAATTTATCGAAACCGTAAAAGCGGTCGGAGCATATAAAAATCTATCTTTGGAAAAGGTTAAGAGTTTTATCTCTCAAACAGTTGCTAATTCAAACCGCGATTCGATACCCAATGAAGCTTGGCGAAAGTATGTAGTTCCCGCGATGAAGGAAAACGGAATTTCGACAAGAGAAATGTTTGCGCGGATTTCGACACGATATTGCGGAACTCGGATTTACAAGCAAAATATCAGCCGCGAAAGAGCTTCAAGAATCGCAAAAGCGGTAAATTCAGACGAATTACTCAAACTTTCGCAAAGCGATGTTTATTGGGACGAGATCGTTTCGATCGAACCCGACGGCGAAACAGAAGTCTTCGATTTGACTGTTGGAAAATACGCAAACTTTGTATCTAAAGGGTTTATTGCTCACAACAGCATTGAGCAAGATGCCGACGTGGTGATGTTTATTTACCGCGAGGAATATTATAAACCGAGCGAAGAAAACGCGGGCGTGGCGGATATTTTGATCTCGAAACAGCGCAACGGTCCGACGGGAACCGTGCGGTTGGCTTTCTTAAAAGAATTTACGAGATTTGAAAATTATTACGGAGATTATCAGAGCGATGGCGGAGAATAATTTGAGTTACCCGATCGGTGACTTCGACAAAAATATCGAATTGACTACCGATTTAAGAAAAGAAAACATTCAAGCGGTCAAGGATTTGCCCGAAAAATTGGCGAAGGCGGTCGAAGGTTTGAGTGATGAACAACTCGATGCGGAATATCGTCCCGGCGGTTGGACGGTTCGGCAGACGGTTCATCACGTTGCCGATTCGCATATCAATTCGATCTGCCGTTTCAAGCTTGCGATGTCGGAAGAAAACCCGACGATTCGCCCGTATTTCGAAGATATTTGGGCGACTTCCGCCGATTACAAATTGCCGGTTCAGATTTCGCTCGATATTTTGAAGGGAATTCATCTGCGTTGGGCGACGATGCTCGAATCTTTTTCGGAAGAAGATTTTCAAAGAACTCTGGTGCATCCCGATTCGGGACAATGGACGGTCGAGCGGTTTCTTGCGCTTTATGCTTGGCACGGAAAACATCACACGGCGCATATAACGAGTTTGCGGGAAAGAAAAGGCTGGTAAAAAGCCTTTTTTTATTTGGAATTTTTTGCGAAACGTGTTTTTATGAAATAAATCTTTCTGTTAAAAAAGGAAACAATTGAATGTCAGAAGAAATCGTCAAAACGCGGCTTTTGTCGCTCGATGTTTTTCGCGGAATGACCATTGCGGGAATGGTTTTGGTCAATAATCCCGGCACTTGGAGCGCGATCTATCCGCCGCTCGAACACGCTGAGTGGAACGGTTTAACGCCAACCGATCTGATCTTTCCGTTCTTTTTATTCATCGTCGGCGTGGCGATTCCGATCGCGCTCGGCAAACGGATTAATGAAGGCATCACGAAAGACGTTTATTTGAAAATTATCCGCCGTTCGCTTTTAATTTTCGGCATCGGAATTTTTCTCACGCTGTTTCCGAAATTCGATTTTATAAATTTACGAATTCCCGGCGTTTTGCAGAGAATCGCGGTTTGTTATCTGGTCGTTTCGATTCTTTATTTGCATACGAACTGGAAACAGCAGCTCGGCATCGGCATCGGATTACTGCTCGTTTACTGGTTTTTGATCACGAGCGTTCCGGTTCCGGGCTGCGCGGTGACGACGATGGACGACAAAGCCTGCAATCTCGCGGCGTATATCGATATGCAGATTTTCGGGATTCGTCATATCTGGCAGCAGGCGAAAGTTTACGATCCCGAAGGAATTCTTTCAACGCTTCCGGCATTTGTCACGACGATCGCCGGCGTTTTGACGGGAACTTGGCTGAAAATGAAGCGCACCGATCAGGAAAAGGTCAACGGACTTTTCTTTTTCGGCGTTAGTTTGCTCGTCGTCGGTTGGATTTGGAGTTACTTTTTCCCGTTCAACAAAGCACTCTGGACGAGTTCGTATGTCGTTTACACCGCCGGACTCGCGCTGTGTTTCTTAGGCTTTTGCTATTGGCTGATCGATATTCAAGGCTACAAACGCTGGGCGAAACCGTTCATAATTTTTGGAGTGAACGCGCTCGCACTCTACATTTTTTCGGGAATTTTTGCCGATCTGATCGGCAGCGTCATTCAATTTACAGGCGCGGACGGCGAAAAAACTTCGCTTCAGGAATGGATTTTTCAAAACGTCTTTCTTGCAATCGCTTCGCCGATCAACGCTTCGCTGATGTTTGCGATCAGTTTTATCCTTTTCTTTCTTTTCATAATGTGGCTTTTATACCGCAAACAGATTTACATCAAAGTTTAGTTTTTTAGCCACGAATGACACGAATAACACGAATGAATAATTAAAAAATATTCGTGTTATTCGTGTCATTCGTGGCTAAATCCTTTTATTTAATTACAAAGTTTCTGATCTCGACGGCTAATTCAGCTTCGAGTTTTGCTTTGTCGGCTTCCATCTGCGCCGTTTCTTTTTCGATCGTTTCGAGTCTGGTTTCCTGTTCGTTGGCTTTGGCGATGTAACGCGCGATGAGCGTTTTCGCTTCGGGCGTTTTCGCTAAAGCCTCGATGTTTTCGCGCAGACGTTTTTGATCGTTCGTGATCTTTTCGGATTCGTCTTCGACCGCTTCGATGCGCTGGTCGATCTGATTGATTCTGACACGCAAATCGATTAACTTTTCAAGCTTTGCTTTCGTCGCTTCGTCGATATATCTGCGCGTTAAAAACAACTGAATGTCGCTCTGCGAAATGTCCGTCAGCGAATAACTTTCCATCAAAGCCTGCCGTTCGCCGACCTTTAATTCGGTCTTGTCAAAAGGTTTCAGCTCGACGCGGAAACGATGATAACGCTGTGTCGTGTAATCGGGTTTCGGCGTGTCGTCGGTCAATGTCCAGCCGTCGCGCACCGGATATTCGACATATAAAACCTTCGGTTTATCGGTCTGATTTTCGATCTGGTAAACCTTTTCGTTCGTTTGATAAAAATGGACTTGGAAAACACCGTTGACGACTTTGACGAGTTTTGCAGCCTCGCGGTCGGCGTTATTGCGAACGCGGACGCTCGTGCCCAAATCCAACGCGAACGAAATAAGCCGCTGTTCCTTCGGTTTCAAACGCTCCATCAAAGCCTCGCCCGCGTATGCGTCGCGGTCGATGACGGTCAAGCTTCCGCTTTCAAACGTGAGCGGCGTTAAATTCTTCAAAAGCATTCCGCTCATCGGTCGGTCGCGCCGCGTCGCTTCGTTGTAAATCGCGGCGCGTTCGCCTTCGAGTTTGGCTTGCACGATCGGAATCAACGCCGAACGGTCGCGCAAAACGGTCATCGGCTGATCGATCTTATATTCAAAAAGATCGCCCAATTCTTCGCCCGAAGCCGCCGTTTGCACTCCTGAATTTCCGCCCGTGAGAGCATCGCTGACCGAAACTTCGCCTTGTAGAGAACGGTTTTTCCCTTGAATCTCTTGCCCGTCAACGACAAAAGTATTGCTGTTTGCATATTGAGCACTAACGCCGGGTGCTAATTGAGCATAATTTTGAAAATTTCTGCCGTTCAAAGGAAGATTCTGGATTTGTTGATTCGATACGACATCTGCCGTCGAACCGCTCCCGTTACCATTGCCTGAAGCTGAACCGTTACTTGATTGTAATCTACCACCTTCATCATATACTTGCGGACTCAATTTGAGATCGTTCGGGATCGGCACGACGGGACGATAACGATAAAAAGGCTGTTGGATCGGCTGGATGAACGAGATCGGCAAACCCGAAATCAGCGAAAGTTTTACGTCTTTCCAATCTTCGTCGGAAACATTGTCAACGATCGCCCAGCCTTGGAAAAACGGTTTTCCTTCTTGATCGAGCACGACGCGATAAGTCGTTTTCCAGATCGGCGCGGAGATCGTGTAGCTGACGATCATTTCGCGCTGTCCGCTGCCCGAACTCGTCACCGTAATTGTCTTCGCATCGCGTCGGCGCGTCGAAGCCGAAGCCGTTGCAAATTCGTTCACGTCGCGGCGCGTTCCTTCGTCAAGAAGTTTGACCGAACGCACTTCGTCCAAGTCGAAACTCGAAATCTCGCCCGATTCAGATGCAATGACGAGAAATGTTTTTGTCATTGGCGGTTTGTTCGTCTCAAAAACGGTCTGTCGTTTTTCGACCGTCAGAATCGAACCCGTCGCCACGCCTTTTCCCGATGCAACGGCGACTTTTGCGCCTTGCAGTTGCGACAAAACGCCCGCGATTCCCGTCGCCGCGCCGGATTGGGCATCGACCGAAAAGGGAATTTCCGCCATTTTCGCGCTCGGCGGTGCGGACGAATTATACGAAACCGCGCCGATTCGTCCTTGTCCCAAGTCTAAAACGACCATCGATTTCAAAACGTCGTCAACCTGCGATTGTTTGAACGACAAATTAATTTCCGCGTTTCCCGAAACGTAACCGCGACGTTCGATATACGCGACGCCGTTCGAATATAAAATCACGCGTTTGATCGGAAGCTGCGCGGCGTTGGCGTTTTCGTCGGCTAATTTGACGGGCGCAGAACTGACGGTTTTACGATTGGCGCGAAGCTGTGCAGGCGTAGAAATCGCGCACAGCACGAGCAGAGCAAGAAAGAGTTTGATTCTCATAAATTGTAGTCCTTGAATTTTTTTGAATAGATACTTCGCCCTAAATGATGAGGCGAAAGTTTGAATCGGTTGCTTTACGCGGAAAATTAATTTTTCCGCCGCGAACATTATAAATTTAATTTTCGTTTTATAATAACGAAACCAATCGGCAAAAGGAGAAAAACTATGATCGTAACGACCGGAAATGATTTGCAGGGAATGGAGATCGCGGAATATCTGGGCGTGGTGCGCGGCATCGTCGTGCGCGCTTCGGGCTTGAAGATCGGCATTATCGGCGGTTTGAAATCGCTTGCGGGCGGCTATATTCAAGACTTTGCGAAGGTCTGCGAAGAAGCACGAATTCAAGCTTTTAATCAACTAATCCAACACGCGCACGACATCGGCGCGGACGCAATTATCGGGATGCGCTACGACGCGACCGAATTCGGGCAAGGCATCACCGAAGTTCTCGCCTACGGAACAGCAGTGAAACTAAAGAAATAAAAGCGCGTTCCGAGTTCCGCCTTCAGGCGGCAATAAACTAACGAAAAGCCGCCTTAAGACGGGACTCTGAACGCGTTCTTATCAAGGTTTCGTGGCGGTTTCGTAGGTCGGCGACGGATTGCCGACGGGTTTGTCGTCGAGCATAAAATAAAGCTGATAACGGCGCACTTCGGGCTTGCCCGGTTCGAGCGGCGGGCGCGTGTCGATGAACGGAGAATGCAGATCGCGCCCTATTTCCGTCCAAATCGTTTCGTCGCCGCGCATCGAACGCACGATCACGCCGTCGAATTTGCCTTTTTTCCAATCGATCCGCACAACGCTGTTTTCGAGCGGTCTTACTTTCGCTTTCGGCATCGCTTCGGCGACATTGAGCGGCGCGGATTTGGCGGTAATAATGCCCAAACCTTCGCCGATCGCGGTCGAATATTTGCGGTTCGATTTGATTTCGGCAAACAAAGACTGCAAATAAGCGGCAGGATTTCCTTCAAACATCACCGCAGGCGGCACAGGCGCGGTCAAGGTCGGAAAAACGTCCGAATTTTTCGCGGCTTTCGCCTTTGAATTGATCTTAGAATTGCGAAATTCGACGCAAACCTTTGAAAATGTCTTCGCATATTCCGCTAATTCGATCGAATAGATCATCGTTTCGCAAGCACTTACAGCCCTTTCAACTTCGTCCGCGTCATAATCCAAAAGCGCGGCTTGCTCAGCAAAATGCGCCTTAAAAATCCTTAAAAAGCTCAACGCTTCATTCGTTTTTCTTGGAATAACTGTTGCCATATTGACCAAACTCCTAGTAATTTTTACTTCAAATTTATAAAAAAATGCAGGTTTATGGAAAATAAACCTAAGTTTAATTTATTAAAACCCAAGTATAAATAAAAAATACTTAAGTGCAAATTAAATAAACTTGAATACATTTAATATATACTCAAGTAAAAATAAAATAAACCACAATTTATTTTAAAAACACCTTAACTCAATAAAATTAAACCTAAATACAAATGACTTAAACCTAAATACAAATTATTTATACTTAAATTCATTTTAAATAAACTTAAGTAAAAAATAAATAAACCCAAGTTCAAATTAAAAAAACCTACAAATTTTATGAAAATTTACGGCAATTTTTCGGTTGTCGTCGTCGGAAGGCAGCAAAGCGGACAAAGTTTTTCGAATCGTTTCGACCGCATTTGAAGGCGGCGCAAACGGAATCAAAAACCGCGTAAAAATGGCGTGAAACTGCGGAAACGCGCACAGAATCAGCGTGTCAGCACTCACACAAAACTAAAGACAATTGAAATTATTTGCGAACTTGTCCAACAAACTTCAGTTTGTTGTTAATCGCGGGCAAGCAACAAACTGAAGTTTGTTGGACGGTTTGGCAAATATCTTTAGATAATTTGGTCGAAGTGGTTAGATTTTTTGAAATAACTATTTGAAAACGCCGTCGGCGGCGGAAATATTCGGGCGAATCGACAGGAAAAATCGATCT
>DAITPE010000229.1:0-8742 GCA_036833775.1 Pyrinomonadaceae bacterium
TTCGGTTGGCGATAAAATGGCTGGTCGTCACGGTAACAAAGGTGTGATCGCACGTATTTTGCCGGAAGAAGATATGCCGTATTTGCCGGACGGAACGCCGGTTGACATCGTGCTCAATCCGCTCGGCGTGCCGTCGCGTATGAACGTCGGACAGATTCTCGAAACGCATTTGGGTTGGGCGGCGCGTGTTCTCGGTGTCCATTTCGCAACGCCTGTTTTCGACGGTGCGCGTGAAGCCGAGATCAAAGAATACATCGGCAAAGCCAACGAGAAATACGACGAATTAGGTTTGCCGCCGTCGGTCGGTCCGTCAGGAAAAACTCGTCTTTACGACGGTTTGACGGGCGAACAGTTCGAGCAGAAAGTAACTGTCGGTTACATTTATATGCTCAAACTTTCGCACTTGGTTGACGACAAGATTCACGCCCGCTCGATCGGACCATACAGTTTGATCACGCAGCAGCCGTTGGGCGGTAAAGCGCAATTCGGCGGACAGCGTTTCGGTGAGATGGAAGTTTGGGCATTGGAAGCTTACGGCGCGGCGCATATTTTACAAGAACTTCTTACTTGTAAATCGGACGACGTTGCCGGACGTTCAAAAATCTATGAAACGATCGTCAAAGGCGTTTCTAATTTTGAACCGGGCATTCCCGAATCGTTCAATGTTCTCGTGCGCGAGCTGCAATCGCTCTGTTTGGATGTCGAACTCATCACGGAAGACGAGATCGATCCCGACGAGATTTTGCAAGGCGTCGGCGAAGTTGTAGGGGCAGATTAATAGTCGGAAGTCGAGGAAGTTGAGAAAGTCGAGGAAGTAAAAAAAATCTTCCAAGACTTTCCAGACTTCCCAAACTTCCAAGACTGAATGGAGATTTATGTTTCGATTAAATAACGATAACAAAACACAATTGACCACAAATTATGAGGCGATTCGCATTAGTTTAGCATCGCCCGAAAAGATTCGTTCTTGGTCGCATGGTGAAGTTACCAAGCCGGAAACGATCAATTACCGCACATTCAAACCGGAACGCGATGGTCTTTTCTGCGCCAGAATTTTCGGTCCGGTGTCGGATTGGGAATGTCTTTGCGGAAAATATAAAAGAATGAAGCATCGCGGCGTCGTTTGCGACAAATGCGGTGTCGAAGTCACGCAGTCAAAGGTTCGCCGTGAACGTCTCGGTCACATCGAACTCGCTTCGCCCTGTTCGCACGTTTGGTTTTTCAAAGGTTTGCCGTCGCGTATCGGTCATCTTTTGGACATCACTCTGCGCGATCTCGAAAAAATTCTTTACTTTGAAACCTACATCGTCGTCGATCCGGGCGACGTGCCGGAACTCAAAGAAAAAGATTTGCTTAACGATGAACGCTATCGCGAATTAATGCGCGATTATCCGCATCAGTTCGTCGCCAAAATGGGCGCGGAAGCAATTAAAGAACTTTTGATGAAGATCGATGTCGAAGAACTCGTCGGCGATCTGCGTCAAAGAATGCGTGAAGAAAATTCACAGCAGAAAAAACTGAAATATTCAAAACGCTTGAAGGTTTCAAACTCGTTTTTGCGTTCGGGAAATAATCCCGAATGGATGATTCTGGATGTGATTCCGGTCATTCCGCCCGAACTTCGCCCGCTTGTTCCTTTGGACGGCGGACGTTTTGCAACGTCGGATTTGAACGATCTGTATCGCCGCGTCATCAACCGCAACAATCGTCTGAAAAAGCTGATCGAGCTTCGTGCGCCGGAAGTCATTGTTCGCAACGAAAAACGTATGCTTCAGGAAGCCGTTGACGCTTTGTTTGACAACGGTCGCCGTGGTCGCGTTCTGCGCGGAGCGAACAATCGTCCTTTGAAATCGCTTTCGGGAACATTGAAAGGAAAACAAGGACGTTTCCGTCAGAATTTGCTCGGAAAACGTGTTGACTATTCGGGACGTTCGGTGATCGTCGTCGGACCGGAACTGAAACTTCATCAGTGCGGTTTGCCGAAGAAAATGGCTTTGGAATTATTCAAACCGTTTATCTACAACAAACTCGAACGCGACAATCACGCCGCGACAATTAAACAAGCGCGTGAAATGGTCGAACGCCAAGAGCCGATCGTGTGGGACATTCTCGAAGAAGTTATTCGCGAGCATCCGGTTTTGTTAAACCGCGCTCCGACGCTTCACCGTCTTGGAATTCAAGCATTTGAACCCGTTCTCGTTGAAGGAAAAGCGATCAAGATTCACCCGCTCGTTTGTACGGCTTTCAACGCCGACTTCGACGGCGACCAGATGGCTGTTCACATTCCGCTTTCGGCTGAAGCACAGATCGAAGCCAGCGTTTTGATGCTTGCTTCAAACAACCTGCTTTCGCCGGCTTCGGGACAACCGATCACGGTTCCTTCACAGGACATCGTTCTCGGCTGTTACTATTTGACGCTGGCACGTCCTCAAATGAAGGGCGAAAACAAAGTCTTCAATTCGGTTGACGACGTTCTGCTCGCGCTCGATGCGAAAGCGATCGAAACGCAGGCGAAGATCAAACTTCGCTGGCGCGGAGATTTGATTGACTTAGCCGCTGAACACAGTCCGCAAGACGTGATGCGCGCAACGATTCGCAAAGACGTTGACCGCATTATCGAAACGACAGCCGGACGCGTTATCTTGAATGAACGCTTGACGCGCGACGGTTTGCCGTTCGTCAACGGAACGCTCAAGAAAAAAGGCTTGCAATCTTTGGTGAGCTTTAGCCATTTGCAAATCGGACACGATCAAACGGTTGCTTTGCTCGACGATTTGAAAAATATGGGCTTCCTTTATGCGACGAAATCGGGCATTTCGATCGGCATTGACGATATGGTCACACCGCCGAGCAAAAAGCAGATTATCGAAGATGCTAATAAAGAAGTCGATAAACTTCAAAAGCAATACGAAGACGCAACGATGACCAATCTCGAACGCGTCAACAAAGTTACGGCGATCTGGTCGGACGTGACCGATCACGTTGCGAAAGAAATGTTCAAGGCGATGGACGAACGCGAAAAAGCGCGTAACGAACTGAATCCGATTCTCGTCATGGCTGATTCGGGTGCGCGTGGTTCGGAAGCACAGATTCGTCAGCTTGCCGGTATGCGCGGATTGATGGCGAAACCTTCGGGCGAAATCATCGAAACGCCGATCGTCGCAAACTTCCGCGAAGGCTTGAACGTGTTGCAATACTTTATTTCGACACACGGCGCGCGTAAAGGTTTGGCTGATACGGCACTCAAAACGGCTGACTCGGGTTATCTGACACGCCGTTTGGTTGACGTGGCGCAAGACGTGATCGTTTCCGAACAAGATTGCGGAACACTGCGCGGAATCGGTGCGGAAGCAATTATCCGTAACGGTGAAGAAGTCGAAAGTTTGCGCGACCGCATCGTCGGCTGCACATCTTTGGACGACATCATCGATCCGGTTGACGGAAGCATTATCGTTGCCGCAAATCAGGAAATTAACGAAACGTTGGCGGCTCAAGTTCAGCTTTCGGGCTTGCAGAAAGTTCGCATTCGTTCGGCTCTGACGTGCGAATCGCGTCGCGGAATCTGCGTCAAATGTTACGGACGTAATCTGGCGACCGGAAACACGGTCGAGATCGGCGAAGCGGTCGGCGTTATTGCGGCGCAATCGATCGGCGAACCGGGAACGCAGTTGACGATGAGAACCTTCCACGTCGGCGGAACGGCGCGTTTGGAACAAGAAACCAAACACATCGCCGCGATGGACGGAAAGGTCAAATTCCTCGGCGATCTGAAAGTCATCAAAAACCGCAACGGCGAAATGGTTTCGCTCAGACGCCAATCGGAAATCGCTTTGGTTGACGAACGCGGACGCGAAGTTGCACGTTATCAAATCGTTTACGGTGCACAGATTCACGTCAAAGACGGACAGAATGTTAAAGAGGACGATATTCTCGTCACTTGGGACCCGTTCACGTTCGCAATCTTGACGGAAGTCGGCGGAAACGTGAAATACCAGGACTTGAAGGAAGGCAAAACGGTCGAAGAGGAAATCGATAAGGTTTCGGGACAAAAACGTCTCGTGGTCAAAGACTCGGATGAGAAAAATCAACCGCGTTTAGAGATCAAAGACGGCAATAAAACCTTGAAAACTTATCAGATGCCGATTCGTGCAAACTTGCTTGTCGAAGACGGTCAGGAAGTCGAACCGGGCGACATTATTGCGAAGATTCCGCGTGAAACGACGAAAACGAAAGACATCGTCGGCGGTTTGCCTCGCGTCGTCGAACTTTTCGAGGCTCGCCGTCCGGGTGAAACAGCCGTGATGTCGGAAATCGACGGAACGGTTAGATTCGGAACGATCTCGAAAGGTAAACGCAAGCTCGTCATCACAGGCGATGATGGTGAAGAACGCGAATACGACATTCCGCGTGGAACGCACATCAACGTTCAGGAAGGCGATCATGTGAAAGCCGGTGAACCTTTGATGGACGGACCGCTGAACCCGCACGATATTCTGCGTGTTCTCGGAACGGTCGCTTTGCAGGAATATCTCGTGAACGAAATTCAAGAAGTTTATCGTTTGCAGGGTGTGAACATCAACGACAAACACATCGAAGTCATCGTTCGACAGATGCTTCGCTGGGTTAAGATCAAAGATGTCGGCGATACCAATTTCCTTTTGGAAGAACAGGTTGACCGTTTCCGTTACGAAGACGAAAACCGCCGTGTGCTCGACGAAGACGGACAGCCCGCAAGTGCGGAACCGCTTCTTCTCGGAATCACGAAGGCTTCGCTTTCGACCGATTCGTTCATTTCGGCGGCTTCGTTCCAAGAAACGACCCGCGTTCTGACCGAAGCGGCGATTTCGGGACGCGTCGATTATCTGCGCGGCTTGAAGGAAAACGTCATCATGGGACGCTTGATTCCGGCGGGAACCGGTATGAAATATTACCGCAACGTCAAAGTTGCTCCCGACGCGACCGAAAACCGCAAGGAAGAGGACGAATTCGATGAACTCGAAAATATCCGCGGCGGCATCGACATCCCGATGTTGGATGTTCCGGGCGTGGATGATTTCGAAGAAGAAATCGACGATTTCGACGATTTTGCCGATGAAGAACTCGAACCCGAAGAAACTCTCGAAGCAGAACCTGCTTTCGACGATGATTTCGACGACGACGATGAACTTTAATCGTTAATTAAATAACCAAAACAAAAGGGCTGAAAGGTAAAATCTTTCAGCCCTTTTCATTTGAGAAAATTGAGAAAAATATTGACATTGAGGTTTGAAAGATTAAAATTTATTGAGGCAATTTAATAAAAGAATAAGGATTAAAGAATGATGAAGTCGTTAAAATTGAAGATATTTATTTCTGTTCTCACATTTATTTTCGGTATTTCAATCTTCTTTGTTTTTGATATAGTCAGAAAACTGCCCGAATCAATTCAAGAAGTAGTTGCGGGAAAGCTTCATTCGAATAAAATTTCGCTGGAAATTTCAGCTTTGAAAACTGATGTTAAAGTAGGTGAGTCTGTTCCGATCACAATTTTTTTAACCAATAACGACGACGGCGTTGTCACTTTGGTCAATCCGGGTGACGGTAGTTCTTATGGCGGACGAACCCCGATTATTCAATGGTCAATTATCAAAAACAATGAAACAGCCAAACATCCTTCCGAACCTCAAACTGATGGAATTGCAAGTTGTGCATTTATGAATAATATTCGTTCGGACGAAGTTTTTTGGCTTGCTTCGGGCGAAAAAAGGGAAATGAAAAATTGGACTTATTTACCGCCATTTGAAAAAAAGGGGACTTACCGCGTCGTCTTTTTATATGCTAATCGCCCTTCCTTGAAATGGCGTAACGAATATTCATTAAGACATAGTAGAATCGCTTTATGGCGTGCCAAGCATAGTACGGAAACAACTATTGTCAGCAATGAAATAATTTTTAATGTAACGGAATAGAGGAAAATTTATGGCTCATCTTAGGCAAACAAATGATTTTTGTCGCTGAAAGTGACCGACAACATAGCGGAGGGTGAAGCGAAACAAAGTGAAGCGCAACCCTCCGTTTGTGATGAAATTAGCCGCTCGCTGAAAGTGCGCAACATTCGGTAAGTTATTTGTTGCTCACTTTCAGCGAGCGACATTTAAATGCCGCAAACGTAGCGATTCTCGCTACGCTATGTTGTCAGTCGCCTTTGGCGATAATGAGATGAGTTAGAAAAAAAGAGAGCCGTAAACTTTTACGGCTCTTCTTTTTTATCTATCCTTCAATTTTTACCAAACGGCGCAGGCGTTTTGTCTGACCATTTTGCTCGGCATTTTACAGCCGAAGGCTTCGGCAAATTGCGGGAGGTTTGAAAGCGGTCCGTTGACGCGGTAACGTGCGTTCGAGTGCGAATCGGTCAAGACCTGATTGCGTTCGAATTCGGGTGTCGATTTCGTTGACCAAACTTGCGCATAGCCCAAAAAGAATCTTTGTTCGGGCGTGAAACCGTCGATATTTTCAGGACGCGGTTTGCCTTCGAGCGATTTTTGATAAGCTTTGAAAGCCATTTTCAAACCGCCGAGGTCGGCAATGTTTTCGCCGAGCGTCAATTTACCGTTGATGTTCAAACCGGGTTGGATTTCGTAGCCGCTGAACTGATCCGAAACGCAGGTTGCGCGTTCTTCAAATTTCGTGCGGTCTTCCTTCGTCCACCACGATTTTAAGTTTCCTTCCGCGTCGAACTGACTGCCTTGATCGTCGAAACCGTGTGTGATCTCGTGACCGATGACCGCGCCGATCGCGCCGTAATTGATGGCATCGTCGGCGTTCGCGTTAAAGAACGGCGGTTGCAGAATTCCGGCAGGGAAAACGATCTCGTTGTAACTCGGATTGTAATAGGCATTGACGGTCGGCGGTGTCATTCCCCAACGCGTTTTGTCAACCTTTTGTCCGATGTCCTTCAAATTGCGTCCGATCTCGAATTTGGCGAGAGCGCGACCGTTTTCGAAGTACGATTTATCGCTCAATTTCAATCCGGCATAGCCGCGCGGATTTTGGTTGAAACCGATCTTGCGCTGATATGTATTGAGTTTTGCCAACGCTTTCTGGCGCGTTTCGGGACTCATCCATTCGAGCTGATTCAAGCGTTCGCGGTAAGCGGCAAACAGATTGTCGATCAATTCGCCCATGCGTTTCTGCGCTTCGGGCGTGAAAGCTTTTTTCACGAATTCTTTACCAAGAGCTTCGCCGAGTGCGCCGTCGGTCGCGCCGACACAGCGTTTCCAGCGCGGCTGTTGTTCTTTCGTGCCTTGCAGATATTTGCCGAAAAAGTTGAAGTTTTCGTCAACGAAGGCTTTCGGCAAACGCGAAGCCGACGAATTCAAAAGCATCCAGCGGAAATAGGTTTGCCATTCGGCAACGGGAACTTCGGTCAGCATTTTGTTGACTTCCGTAAAGAACGCAGGCTGTCCGACGTTGATCTCCTGCACCGCCGGAACGCCGCGAATCGACATATATTCCGTCCACGAAAAATTCGGTGTCATTTCTGCTAATTGCGCGAGCGTGCGTTTGTTGTAACGCGCTTCCGGGTTGCGAAGCTCGACCGGAGCTTTCGACGCGAGCGCAAGACGCATCTGGATTTTCATCACGGTTTGCGCATTTGCCGAAGCCGTCGCTTGATCGTCGCCGAGCAATTTGAACATATTCGTCATATATTCGACGAATTTCGCGCGTGTTTCGACCGATTTCGGATCGTCTTTCGTGTAAAAATCACGATTCTGCAAACTCAGTCCGCCCTGGCTCGCGTTGGCGATGTTCATCGCGCTGTTTTTCGCATCCGCGCCGCCGCCGAAACCGAACAGGGACGGAATGCCCGCCGCGTGAAAATTAGCGACCAGACGATTGATGTCCTGCAGAGTTTTGATCTTTTCGATCTCTTTCAAAAAAGGCTTGAGCGGCTTGGTGCCTGCCTTTTCGATCGCGGCTTCATTCATACAAGACGAATAATAATCGGCGATCAACTCGGTTTCACTGCCTTTCGCGGGTTTTGTTTTGGCGATGTCGTCCAAAATTACTTTCAATGCATTTTGATTATTGTCCTGCAAAATATTGAAAGTTCCCCAGCGCGAATAAGCCGCCGGAATTTCTGTGCTTTTCACCCAGTTGCCGTTGGCAAACTGGAAAAAATCCATACAGGCATCAGCCTGCGTGTCCATTCTGCTCACATCGAACGCCTTTGTCTGAGCAAAGACCATTGCGCTGAGCGAAAACATCACGGACAATGCCGCGATAAAACGAAAATTACTGTTACGCATAATATTCTCCAAGTTTTTTGCTGGTGATTTTACGGATTTGTTACATAAAAAGTTTAAGTGTTTTCGATAAATTTGAAAAACGAAAACGCACTAAATCAGGAAATTTAAAGGATTAAAGATAAATTATGTGAATCAAAAGTAGAGATAGTTTACGCAGATCGGTAATTTCTCTGCGAACTCTGCGCTCTCTGCGTGAAATTGACGAAGCTGTTTTCACTTTTCATGACAGAATCAAAGTTTTAAATCACGCGGAGCCGCAGAGAGCGCAGAGTTGTTTTTCTACTATTGCTTCACATAAATTATGTGAAGCAATAGTAGAAATAAACCTTTGCGAACTTTGCGCCTTTGCGTGAAAGAATCTATTTTTAACTGAAAAACGTCAGATTCGATCATTGTTTTACACGCAAAGGCGCAAAGTTCGCAAAGAAAATATCGAAAAATCCGCCAGCCATCG
>DAITPE010000230.1:0-8737 GCA_036833775.1 Pyrinomonadaceae bacterium
ATGCGGAATTTCTTCGATGCACGGCGGACAATAGGTTGCCCAGAAGTCTAAAATGACAACCTTTCCTTGCAGATCGGCAAGTTTATTGATGCCGCCGTCGAGATTGGTTTGCATATCGATCTTTGTCCAGGTCATTTGCTCGATCGGCTTTGACGGAGGAAGTTTACTGTCCGAAACAGGTATATTGCTGACCGAGATCGGCGCGGCGGCGCGGTTGCAGGAAATGGTAAAGACCAAGTAAAAAGTTAAAAGTAAAAAGCAAAAATACTTCATAATCGTTCGGTTTCGATAAAATAGTTTTCCGCAGATATTTTACACGAATTCAGCGCGAAAAGCCTCGAAAAATTGCCGAAAACTTTTGAAATTCAAAGATGCTTCATTAAATAAACTCGATTCATTCTTTACTTTTTACTTTTTACTTTTTACTTTTTACTTTTATGAGTTTTTATCCTAAAAAGATAAACGAAAGATTTTATAACCTTCAAAACGTCGAAAGTATCGAAGGCGCAAATTCCGGCGGAACGGGCGCGAGTTTTACGTGCGGTTCTTACGTCAAACTGTATCTTTTTATCGACAACGAAACGAAAGAGATAAAAAACGCGCAGTTCAAATCGAACGGCTGCGGCTTTGCGCTCGCGGCGGCTGATGTTTTGACGGAAAACTTGAAAGGCAAACGACTCAACGATCTTCACGGCGCAAACAATGACGAATTAATTCAAAATATCGAAGCCGAACTCGGAATTTTTGAAGCCTCGCGCCGACATTGTTTAGAGTTGTGCCTCGACGCTTTGCACAAAGCTTTAAAAAACTTTCGTTTATTGCAAATCGAAGAATTCCAAGGCGAAAAAGCTCTGATCTGCACTTGTTTCGGCGTTGAAGAAGAAACGATCGAACGCCTGATCGCCGAAGAAAACGCCGAAAGCGTCGAAGAAATCGGCAAACTCTGCAACGCCGGAACAGGCTGCGGCTCGTGCCAATTCCTCATCCAAGAACTCATCGATGTCTTCCAACTCGAAAATTCTTACTAAGTGAAAACGGATAACGAATAACGGATAATAAATAGAATCTAACACACAAAAAACAGCGCAAAACGATTAAAATTTCGTCTTCACATCTTAAAAAACGCGTCTTCAACTCATTCAATCGCGTCTTCAACTCATTCAATCGCATCTTCAACTCATTCAATCGACACTTCGAGTCATTCAATCGATACTTTGAGTCATTCAATCGAGTCTTCAAATCATTCAATTGATACTTCAAGTCGTTCAATTGAGTATTCGAGTCGTTCAATTGAGTCTTCAAATCATTCAATAGACACTTCGAGTCATTCAATAGACACTTTGAGTCGTTCAATTGGGTCTTCAAATCATTCAATTGACTAGTCAAATCGTTCAAAAGCGTAATCTAACAATTCAAACGGATGTGAAATCGTCGTTTTGATGGTTTAATTTCTTAAGTCTCTGCCTTGATCTTTACCGAGCGCGTAAAGTAAATAAATTATTGAGCATTCGGCAAAATAAAAAGCCGCTGTGAATAATTACAACGGCTTCTACTTTTTTATTTTCAGGTGTTTTTCAAAAATAACAATTCATAAATTCGTATGAATTCATCAGTTTGGAATGTTTTTCGAGTTCTTTTGGAAAACAAGCGAGAGATTCGGAACGAGAACGATACCCGTTAAGAATTTTAAAGACTTCATTGAAAGTTTGATTGATTTTTTGATCGCCCGCATTTTGTCTTGATTGAGTTGGGAAAACCATAGATCGATGCGGTCTTTGATGTTTTCGGCGGCGGGTTCGATGAGTGCGGCGTTTTTCGTGTCGGCGTTTAAAATTTTGAGTATCTCGTTTTCCGTTCCGCCGCGTATTCCGCGTCTTAAATATGTTTCCCAAGCTTCGGTTGGGTCGAGTCTTTTTGAAAATCTCCTTGCCGCAAAATAAGTGAGCGATTTCGGCAGATAATTGATCAAAGGTAAGCCCGTCGTGTGATGTTCGACGGGAAAAAAGCGGTGCGGTGTCATATTTAAGAAGAGAAAACCGCCCGTTTTGATCTTGCTCCAAACCAACGGCATCACCGATCTTCTTTCTGCGGGCAGTAAATGTTCGTAAACCGCGCTCATTATCACCAGATCGACTTCGCCGACGTTTGCAGGCAGTTCACTGCCGCTCGGCGAGCGGTGAAATTCGATATTTTCGTAGCCGTAAAACTCCAAACGCGCTCTTGCGATCGACAAATGTTTTTCTTCCAATTCAACGCCGACGATCTTTGCTTTCGGAAACATCCGCGCCAAGACCATACTCGATGAACCGCTGCCGCAGCCGAAGTCTAAAATGATTTTTTCGGCAAAGTCTTCGTGCGGAAAGTAGCTTTTAAGGTCGGTTTCGATGTCTTTTTTGACATAATTCTCGTCTTCGTCGCGGGCAATTTCGTCGCACAGATAATCCGCACCTTTGACGGCGAGAATCTTCTCGATCAATTTGACGGAATAGCGTGTTTCGAGCGATTTGATCGGAATGAAAAAATCGTTTTTGAAAGGTTTGACGGTAATTTTATTAGCATTGCTCGGCAGTTGTTCGATGACGACAACCGCATCGTTCGTAGTAATTTCAAACATTGTGACGGCTCCTTATAAAAAGAACTTCGAGGGTAATAAATATATACAAGGTTTTTATTTTAAGGTCAAGATTTCTGCGGGAAACGGCAAAAAGCTGCTGTGATAGTTCACAACGGCTTTCAGATGAATGTGTATGAACGCGCAAATGTTCAGCGTCCGACGTTATTCGAACGCGTAACGGGCGGTGTCGTCGGTTGCGGGCGAACGGTCGGCGGCGTTTGCAGCGGCATCGGCGTTCGTGCAGGCGTTGCGCTCGGTCGCGGCGTGGCTGGCGGCGACGGTCGCGGTGTCGGCGAATTCGTTGCCGAATTTGTGTTCGATGTGTTCGTATTTTCGCTCGGTGTTGGCGACGGCGAAGGCGTGGCGGTCGGCGACGGCGACGGTTTCGGTGTCGGAGTCGGCGATTTTGCGTTCACATTCACGTTCGCGTTTGAATTTATGTTCAGATTCGTCGTCGAATTCGAGTTCAGATTGAAATCGAAGTTGCCGGGAATCGTGTTTGTGTTCAGATTTGTGTCAACGCTGATCGGGTTTGTGTTGACATTCGTGTTCGGCGTGGTCGGCACGTCTTTGCGGAGCATCCAGAAAACGCCCGCGCCTGCCGCAAGTACGAAGATCGTGCCGAGAATCGTTAAAATGACGACCTTTGCCGTGTTCGATTTCGGCGGCGGCTGTGAATAAGCCGTGCCGTTTGTCCGCGCGCGCACGTTTTGATCGCGTGTTTCTTCGATCGTCGGGATGACGATGCGTTCAGCCGAATTGCGTCTGGACGAAAACGATTCTTCGACATCGGGAAGCGGCGGCGGGATCGGATTCGACGAAGGTTTGCGGCGGATGATCGTTTCTTCGCCGAAATCTTCGTCGGCTGATTCGAGGCTTTCGCTCGGCATTTGAATAAAATTCGGCGGGTCTTTTTCTACCAAAGGCGTGCCGTCTTTCATACAAAAACGCAAAACTTCTTCATCGTATTCGGTCTTACAGGTCGGGCAAAATTTCATAGTTTACAGGGGATAAATAAGTTGTTTGGGTTTATAATATTTTCAGCAAAATATCTTAACTTTGCATTTTAACACGAATTTTAATACGAAAATAATTGAAGATAAGCAGAAAGACAGAAATCTTTTATAAATGTCCACAGATGAACACAGATAAACACGGATGATAAATTATTGATAAACCTGCGTTTAGAATCAGAAATAAATCTGTGTCTATCTGTGTTTATCTGTGGATAATTTTGTCTTTATACTTAAGTTTAAGAGGTTTTTATGATACCGCAATTGACTGCAAAAAATAAATTTATTGCCGAACGCATCCATAAAGTAAAGCCTTCGGGCATCCGCAGATTTTTCGGCATCGCCGCGAAAATGCCCGACGTGATCTCGCTCGGCATCGGCGAACCCGATTTTACGACTCCGCAGCCGCTTTTTCAGGCTGGTTTCGATTCCGTTCTGCGCGGCGTGACGAATTACACCGCAAATTCAGGTTTGATGGAACTGCGCGAAAAACTCGCCGAACATTTATCGAATCTTTACGGCGTTTTATATCAAGCGGACGGCGAAATGATCATCACCGTCGGCGTGAGCGAAGCGATGCGCTGCGTCTTCGGCGCAATTTGTAATCCGGGCGACGAAATTATCGTCCCGACACCGTGTTTTGTCGCTTACGAACCCGAAATTCTTTTCGCCGACGGCGTTCCCGTAACCGTTCAATGCAAAGCCGAAAACGATTTCCAAATCACGGCGGAAGAGATCGAACCGTTAATTACGCCACGTACGAAAGCAATCTTCATCGGCTTTCCGAATAACCCGACGGGCGCAGTTCTTTCGCGCGAAAACGCCTTAAAGATCGCTGCGCTCGCCGAAAAACACGATCTGCTCGTAATTTCCGACGAGATTTACGACCGATTAGTTTACAGTGTCGAACACGTTTGCTTTTCCGCGTTGCCGAATATGAAAGAGAGAACCGTTTTGCTCGGCGGATTTTCAAAAGATTACGCGATGACCGGCTGGCGCGTCGGCTACGTCTGCGCCAATCACGAATTGACCGAAGCGTTCGGCAAAATCCATCAATACGACGTGATGAGCGCGCCGACGATCTCGCAATACGTCGCCTTGAACGCACTCGAAATCGGCGAACCTTTCGTGCAGGAAATGCACACCGAATACAACAAACGCCGCAAGCTGGTCGTGTCGTCATTAAACGAAATGGGCTTGGATTGTTTCGAACCGAAAGGCGCATTCTACGCTTTCCCGTCCGTCAAAAAAACAGGCTTGGACGACGAAATTTTCGCCGAAAGATTGATAAATGAAGAACGCGTCGCCGTCGTCCCCGGCAGTGCATTCGGCAAAGGCGGCGAAAACCACGTCCGCATCGCCTACTGCAAATCTTACGGACAGATCGAAACCGCGCTCGAAAGGATTAGAAAATTCGTCAATAAATTGTGATAAACTGCTGAATTATGATGAATTCGCAAAATCAAATTTCACCGAAAACAGCGCGGCAATTATTGATCGATGCGGAAAACAGCGGTGTTTCGGTCGAAGAATATTTGAAAAAAATAGTTTTCGACGACGAAAACAGCGAAAGTTCTTATAAACAATATTTCGTTGGCAAATCTACGATTGCTTACGATTTTTCGGAATCACGGAAATGGCTGAAAACCAACGCTCAAAAATACGTTGGAAAATGGGTCGTGCTTGACGGCAAAAGATTTATCGGCGCGGGAAGCGATCCTGTTTCTCTCGTAGAAAAAGCGCGTAAAGAAGGTGTGCAGATTCCTTTCGTTTATTTTGTAAACAGCGATTCAAAACCTTTTATGGGCGGTTGGTTATGAGCAATTGGAATCTGAGTTTTTCCGAACTTCTTGTTTATCCCGACAATCTTCAAGGCATAAACATCGAAATAATTCTGTCGCTCGGAACGAACTTGCCGATCGCCGCTGAAGTTAAACTCGACACGGGAAGCACGTTCTGCATTTTTCAGCGTCATTACGGCGAATTACTCGGACTCGACATCGAAAGCGGCGATCCTGAAATTATCCGTACGGCGACGGGAAAATTCATCGCTTACGGACACGAAATTACTTTGACGGTTGCAGATTTGGAATGGACTGCAACCGTTTATTTTGCGAAAGACGAAAATTTTCCCGTCAGCGTCGTCGGTCGCGTCGGCTTTCTTGACCGTTTGAAAATCGGCTTGGTCGATTATCAGCAAACACTTTATTTGAGCTCTTTGAATGAGTAGTGAAATCGATCGGACAGATTGAAAATTCGCAAATTCGTCGAGAAACTTTAAGAATAAATAGCCGCAGAAAGGCGCAAAAAGCACGAAAAAAAGAAATATTTATTTTGTGTTTTTTGCGCCTTTTTGCGGCGGAAATGATTATGCGTAAAAGTTAGTTGGAACGCGGATCGGGCGGATCGGGCTGATTCTCTTTGAGATTTTCCGTAAAATCTTCCAAATCCGCTCGATCTGCGTTCTAAAAGTTTCGGCTTTTTCAAAACGAAAATATCTGTCAGACAATTTAAATGTCTACGGCAAAAAAACAATGTCTACGTGAAAAAATACGTGTCTACGGCAAAATATCAATGTCTACGTGAAAAAAACGATGTCTACGAGATAAATTCACTTGTCTACGTAAAAAAATCGATGTCTACGTGAAAATATTAATGTCTACGGCAAAAAAACTCTGTCTACGTGAAAATAATCGTGTCTACGGGAAAAAATGCAGATTTATGAAATTTAAGTTCGAATTTATCGAATTATCTTTTTTCCAAGCGCATTTTAATGCCGTATTTCGGGCGCAGAGTGACCATTGCTTGAAACACGATGTTTTGATCTTTAACTAAATTCAGTTTCCATTTTCTGCCCAAAATCGCCAACAGCAAAACGCCTTCCGTCCACGCGAAGCCTTCGCCGATACAATTTCTGACGCCTTTGCTGAAAGGGAAATAGATGAATTTGTTTTCGGCTTCTTTCGGCGAAATCTTTTCCCAGCGTTCGGGCAGGAATTCGTCCGGTTTTTCCCAGAAACGCGTGTCGCGGTGCATCACATATTGGCTGACCAAAACCAGAGCTTTCGGCGGAACTTTGTAGCCGTTAAATTCGTGTTCTTCGGTTGCGAGTCTGCCGACTGTCCACGCGGGCGGAAAAAGACGCATCGATTCGGCGAAGACTTGCTGTGTGTATTTCAGTTTTGTGTAAATGTCGGGCGTGAGCGCATTTTCACTGAAAACTTCGTCTATTTCGGCGTGAAATTTCGCTTCGGCTTCCGCGTTTTGCGACAAAAGATAAAACGTCCAAGCCAGTGCGTTGGCGGTCGTTTCGTGTCCGGCGAGAAAGAGCGTCAGGCATTCGTCGCGCACTTGTTTATCGGTCATCGCGCTGCCGGTTTCTTCGTCCTGCGCGGCGAGAAGCATCGAAAGCAGATCGCCTTTGTCTTCGCCTGATCTGCGGCGCGTTTCGATGATCTTATAGATGACTTCATCGAGCGTTCGGCGCGCGTCTTTCAATCTTTTAACGGGCGGAAGCGGCAGTTTTTCGAGGTATTCGGAATAAGGCAGAAGGATAAAATTGAACATCGAAATGATCGTCGTCATCGCTTTCCCGACTTCCGCCGCATCTTCTTCGACGTTTGCGCCGAACAAGGTTTTTCCGACGATCCAGAGCGTTAGACGCATCATTTCCTTATCAATATCGATCGCTCCGCCGTCGCGCCATTCGTCCGCCATTTTTTCGCCGAATTCGATCATCGTTTCGGCGTATTCGGCGATCCGCGTGCGGTGAAACGAAGGCTGAATCATTCGCCGCTGGCGCAGGTGAAATTCCTTTTCGCTCGTCAAAAGCCCTTCGCCGACGAGTCTTTTTGCCTGCTGAAGAGCGCGACCTTTGACGAATTTGTGATGATTCGTGACAAGCAGATCGCGGATCAGTTCGGGATGATTGAGCAGAAAAACGGGAATATTGCCGAGCCGAAATGTTGAAACGTCGCCGAGTTTCGACATTTTCATCAAAAATGCGGTCGCATCTTTCCGAAACGAGCGAAAATGTCCGCCGAAAAGATCGGCTTTCACGGTCGGCGGCGATTTTGTTTCAACTGCTTTCATAAGATGATTTTAGCAGAAAATTGCTCACCACAGAGACACAGAGAACGCAGAGATTTTTAGAAAAAGAAATTTCAAGTCGTTTGTTTGATTTATATTGAAAATATTCTCGGTGTTCTCTGTGTCTCTGTGGTGAAATTTTCTTTCGCTTTTAGAAATTTTCGTGCAAAACTGGTATTTTTAAAGCTTATGTCAGAAGTAAAAGCTACAAAAGTTAAACCGGATATTCGCGCGATTACGCGTCTCGTGCCGCCGAGCGGCAATCTCGTTCAAGGTCAGTCGGAGCTTCCGATCGATCCGCAATTAGCGAAAGAAGCGGCGGAAATTATTGCCGCGAGCCAGAATCATTACGGCGGTTCGGAAGGCGACGCTAACTTACGCAAAGCGGTTGCGGAAAAGATCGAAAAGTATAACGGCATTTCCGTTGACGTTGACGCAAGACCGTTTGAAGTAATGATCACGAACGGCGGAACGGGTGCGCTGATCGGCATCGCGCAATCGTTTTTACGCGGAAAATCTGCACTCGTTTTTGAACCTTATTATCCGTATCACCGTAAAATCCTCGAAGAATTCGGCGGAAAGACGGAAGCGTTCGAACTCGACGAAAATCTTTCGTTTGAAAAAGACGCTTTATTGGCGAAATGCAAAGAACTGAAAGACCGCGCCGAATTTCCTTTGAAAGCGATCATCGTCTGCACGCCTGCGAATCCGTCGGGAAAAGTGATGACGCAGACCGAACTCGAATCAATCGCGGCGGTCGCGCAGGAACTCGATCTGATGGTCGTTTCGGACGAAGTTTACGAGCATTACGTTTACGGCGAAAATCCGCATATTCCGATCGCGTCTTTGCCCGGAATGTGGGACAGAACGGTGACGGTCAATTCGTTTTCAAAATCGTGGAACATTTCCGGCTGGCGTTTGGGTTACGCTTACGGACCGGGAAATTTGATTCAGCCGATCAACAACGTCGCAAACATCGTCAACGTTTGTCCGGCAACGCCGCTTCAAGCCGCGCTTTCAA
>DAITPE010000231.1:0-8701 GCA_036833775.1 Pyrinomonadaceae bacterium
AAAAATGAATCAATCATTTCTGAACAAACGCGGAAATTGCTTGAAGAACTATCGTTGAAATTTATTAATAACGAGAACCTCGCCGACGAGATTGGGAAAAATGAGAAACTCGTTACAACCAAAATTCCCGAATTAAATCTCAAAAAGCCGAATTTGTCTGAATTAGAAAAAATAACGAGTTTGAATAACACGGCAGTCATCTCTTATTTTTTTACCTTGGATAAAAAGTTGATTGCCTTCGTCTGGGAAAAAGGCAATCAACTCCGAACGGTTGATCTTCTCGTTTCAGAAGACGAAGCAGAAGTTATTGCCGCAAAAACACAGAACGACATTAAAAATCGCGTCTTTTTCAAACGCGACGGCAAGACGATTTACGACAAGTTAGTTAAACCTCTTACCTTAACTTCCAAACATATAATCTTCGTTCCTGACAAATCGCTTTGGAAGATTCCGTTTCAAGCCCTGAGTTCAGACGGAGAAAAGTATCTGATCGAAGAAAAACTGATTTCTTACGCGCCTTCGATTTCGATTTTGCTTGAACAACTAAAAGGAGCAAAGCCGAATCGCCAAACTTTGCAAGCATTTGCCAACTCATCATTTGAAACCAAATTACTGCAATATGTGAATTCAGAGGCTTCCACCGTTGCCGGAATTTACAATACAAAGCCGATTATAAATGCGACCGCCCGAGATTTTAGGCGCGCATCGGAAAAGTTCGACATTCTGCATTTTTCGATGCACGCTGAAGTCGCAGGCGACCAACCGTTAGATTCTTTTCTGGGTTTTAGAAAAATCGGAAGCGACAACGGACGTTTAACCGTCGAAGAACTTTTGAATATCAAGCTGAAAAAGGGAAGTTTAGTCTTTTTGGCATCGTGCGACACGAACAATGTCTTGAGCAGCGAAGGTTTGGTCAGTTTGGCGTGGGCAATGATTGGTTCGGGGGCGACGACGGTTATTTCCGCGCAATGGGAAGCTAATGATAAATCAACCGCCATTTTTACCAAAACTTTCTACGATCAATACAAAAAGGGAAGTTCACCAGCCGAAGCAATGCAAAAAGCTTCACTGGAGCTGATAAAAAACAAATCCGACGATATGCACGAACCTTATTATTGGGCTGATTTTACTCTGAACGGTGATTTTCGTTAAATTAAAATAGTTCGATTACAAACCTTATGAAACCGATTTCGTTACTTCGTTTTAACTCACTTGCCGGTTACGTCCGCGACCCTCACGTTTTTCTAATTAGCGAAGAATTAGAGTGGTATCAAGCTGGAAACGAAAGATTTTTGGGTCTTGTGATTTTGGATAGAACCGACCGTGATTACGTTTATGTAGTAATGGCGCGTGATCGTTTAAAAAGATTTCGGGCAGTTAGAGTCGAGCATTCCTTTCCGTCGCGGAAAAAAGCTCGTAACGCTTTGCGGATTGAATTGGCTAAATGTCTGCGTCAAAGAACCGATAACTTTTATCAAGGTGATGAAAAGGGCGAGCCTATGGATTTCTTTCGTCCTGTAGTTAAACCTGAAAAACTCAACCGTGCCTTCCGTGAGTTATCAACGCGCGGTATTTATCCAGCCAGCAATTTGATTGAAGAGATGATGCACTGGTATGAAGATGTGGACGGCAATTTTCTGGAACAGTTTCAATCAACCGCTTTTGATGCCAGATTGTGGGAATTGTATTTATTCGCTTTATTTATCGAATTGGGTTATGCCTTTGACCGCACATTTCAAGCTCCCGACTTTCTTTGTGTTGGGCTTCAAGGAAAATTTTTTGTCGAAGCAACAACAGTTAATCCGTCTAATCCACCCGTGAATCTGGCTGATATGACGAGAGAAGAATATTACCGGAATTATGTGCCGATAAAATTCGGCAGCGCGCTATATTCAAAACTCAGAAAGCGTTATTGGGAATTGAAACATGTTAAAGGACTGCCTTTAGTTTTTGCAGTGCAGGATTTTCACGAATTTCAATCAATGTCTTGGAGCTTTTATGCCTTGAGCGAGTATTTATATGGAGCAAGAAATATAAAGCGTCTGAAAGCAGACGGGAGTTATGAAGATTTAACGGAAAAAGTCGAGGAATATAAAATTGGCGAAAAAGTCGTTCCAGCAGGCTTTTTTTTACAGCCTGATTCCGAAAATATTAGTGCAGTCATAGCAAATCCGAGCGGCACGGTTGCTAAATTTAACCGAATGGGACATCTCGCTGGTTTCGGAGACGATAAAATTTCAATTTTTAGAAACGGTCTTTGTTTTCAAGACTCAGACGTTCTTGAACCTTTTGTCGTTCAGGTTAATGCGCCTGACTATTCTGAAACTTGGGTGGAAGGTTTAACAGTTTTTCACAACCCTCGCGCCAAACATCCTTTACCAGTTCATTACTTGCCCGGTGCGGCGCATTTTTACTTAAAAAACGGTGAAATTTTCGGTTCTCTGCCACCCTTTCATCCGGTTGGCTCAACAACTTTTTTTCTTCATACAAGAGGTAAATTGTCCGAAGATACGATTGATGTAGAAACCAGAAAAACTTTGGATGAAAAATTAAATGTATTATTTAAGGATGATTTGACATAACAATCATTAACCGGATAGCTCCCGGGATTAGATCAAGTATTAGTCAAATGATTATTTAACCTTTTAGTTTATTGGTTGATTAAATTTTCCGAAAAATTAGAAAAAATAGAGGCGATGTCTCCCACACCATCGCCTCGTTTGTGCGATGTCCTCACCCCATCGCACAGTTGACCACAGGGTGTGGTCAAAGAAAATATAGGCGTGTTTTGATTTAAAGTCTAGTTCTTTCATTACCTAAAAATTCATTTCTCGTTGTGCCATTTGATAAATCCGTGTCGCACGAAATAATGGCTTCCGCAACCGCGCCTACTCCAAACTGAAGGTGCGAGCGAAACCGTTCCGTCAGAATATTCTTCGACGCGCCAACAAGGTTTCGCATCAGGCAGTAAATTCAGTTGAATAACCGCCTGACATCCGCACGGACAAAGTAAGGCGGCAGACCATAAATATCCGTTTTCGCCAATCAAATAAACGACATCTTTTTTAAGTTTGTCCGGCAGTTCGTCAAGATGAATCGTTTCGAGCGGAACTGGCGTTGCCCACAAGCGGTTTTTGATAATCAGCCAAATGCGCCGCAGTTTTTTTCGCAAGTTGTTCATTTTCCTATTGCCTCGCTTTTTTCAAGTTCCGAAGTTTCGCTCAGTTCGGACATTTCAAGCAGCGGAGAAACATCCCCGCGTCCGACGTGGCGAGCAAACATCCGGCACGGCTCATCTTCCGTTTCATAATAAAATTGCATTTGCGTCAAACTGAAACGTATGACGGCAAATTTTTCATTCCCGTCATCGCGGAAATGATGCAATCGGGCTAAAAGTTCATTTATTCCTATACTTGCAAACTGCATATTGACGGAAAAGACGGCGGGACGATCTTCTTGAACCCCAACAATATATTTTTCTTCACGCTGTTTATCATATTCTTGCGGATTGGCGCGTTTTAATGAAGCCGCTGTAAACTGTTTCATCGTGTAAGTGCCACGGCTAAAAAGGCTGGAGCGGTCAGGTTGTAAATAATGAACCGTGCCGCAGATTTGTTCAACGCTGCCTTTGCCGTCAGCGATGAGTTTAACGCCTAGGTCGAAATAGGGAATTGAATAAAAAACGGCGAGTTTATTGAGCAGATGCCGCCCGTCCACACTGTCCATACAGCCAATCAAAATATCGCATTCAGCGACGGCTTTGACGGTTTCTGCATCGTAAAGATTTCCTGAAATCGGCACTACTTCTGTTCCCGTTCCCATCTGTCTAACCGCACGAGCAAGAACATTGACCTTAAATTCACCGCGTCGCGCATCTTCAAGAGTTGCATTCAAAATACGGTTCAAGTTCTTTTCTTCAACCCGGTCAGGATCAATAATAACGAGCCGCCCAACACCGAGCCGTCCTAACATTTCGATAGTCGGACTGCCTGTGCCGGAGCAACCGACGACGGCAACTGATAAACGACGCAAAATATTGACGGTTCCCGCGCCGAAGGCTTGCGCGTGACGGCGGGCAAATTCCGGCACTTTGGTAAAATCATCGTCGGAATACCAAAAATGGATGTCGTCTCCAGCGACGGTGATTACCGACAAAGGCTCAAATTCGCCGTTCGGTTTAATGATGCGACCGAACATTTTTCCGTCCGGCAACATTACACAGCTTGCGTGCGGCGCATCATCGTCCGTCCAACCGTAAACCGATTCAAAGAGTTCGCTATCGGCTTTATCGTCGGTTTCAGAAAATTTTGGATACCAACCCGGATGACTGTGAATTTTTAGAATTGCCTCGCCCGTTTTTACTGCTTCATCAAGCAGCGGAATGAGCGATTCGGTTGACCAAGTAACCCGCACGGGTGTGCGTTCGCGGCATTCTTCATATGGAATAAGTTTGATTTTGCGGACAGTTAGAATGTGCTTATCCGCACCAGCACGTCGTCCGCAGATTGCAACCGCCACGGCTTCACATCCGTCGCCCGGAAAAAGGTGATTGCGAAGCTCCGCGTGTTGGAGTCCGGTCATTCGTAAAATCGTTTTCATAGTATTTTAATTTTTGAAACTTGAGTTTTCGGTTAATCGCAATTAGCGAGTCAGTTCTTTTTCGAGCCAGCCTTCAACGAGTGTGAGATGAGTCGAAACGTCGTCTTCACCCGGCTGCCAAGGATTTTGCGCGGTTCGATGACGCGACCAGCGTTGAAAATTTTTGCCGTCAAGCATTTGCGAAGAAAGCGCGTTGATCGCCTTTCCATCCGTGCGAGCAAGCGGCGGATAAAAATAAACCATATCAATCTGTGCGTCCGCGTAGCCGGGCGGGATCATCAACGCTATGATGACTTTTTCCGTGTTATAACCATTTGGAAGAGGGAAGTCGTGAACGAGCAGCCATTGCCCGCCTGCATCAGCGATTGTTTCCCAAGGGAGACCGCGAGCGTCTAAAAACTCGCGGTCTGCTTGAGGCAGAAGAAATTGCCGTCTGGCTGGCATTGCCGTTTCGCCGTCCGTCTGGTCGAGCGGAAGAGTTCTAAAGCGTTCGATACCGGGTTTGGTAAAATCCACTTTTTCGTCATAGCCGATTTTTTTTGCTTCGCCGCCGTGAAGTATTTGCGAAATCATAAAATTAGTAGCCGGTGTTTTTCCGGCAAGATTCAAAAGATCGCGTCCGGTCATTGCCGGAACTTCGACGACGTAATGCTTCTTGTCAATACGAATCCGGTAGCGTTTCGCCTTCGGCGGTTTGCGACCGGCTTTGGCGTATTCTTCAAGGTCAATTGTTTCGTCAACGACCGTTTCGGTCGCCGTTTCATTTGTTTCAGGTAATTTATTAGCGTTCATAATTGTTCAGTTTTCCAAATCTAAAGTAGCGTGCTTTTTGCCCGCCCAATTGGTCTATGCAAAGCCGTGACAGGCGAGTTTTTGTCACGCTTTTGCATATATAACCTAAGAGAAAATATTTATAATGAATTGATCAGCAAGAATTCTCGGAGGGATTTTTGTCACGCTTTTGCATAGACTAATTATGGGAAAATTCCCGCCGCTGTGGTTTTTGCGCTGGTGAATCATTCCACTAACAAAATTTTCGGGAATTTAAGCGCAATATGAATATTTCTCAATCTCTTGAAATTTCGATCAGCGGTGAAGCAGATGATGGGGAGTTGTTTGCTGTAATGGCTGGCGGCGGCGAAGCCGGTTTCGCTGCTTTTGGTATTTTTTACCGCCGCTACGTTGACAATTTATACGAACGAACTTGTCAAATAAAAGGTTTGGCGGAAGCGGATCCTGAAAATATTGTGCAGGAAACGATGATGCAAGCATATCGAGCCGCTGAAACATTTAAGCCTCCCGACGCTTCTTTAAGCAACGCCGCCAAACGCAATAAGACTCTGGCTTGGTTATTGAAAATTGCCAGAAGACTTCACCTTCAGGAATTGCGAAAGTTAAAAGCCGACGGCGTGAATGGATTTGAGCCTCTCGAAATCGAAGATGAGAACGGAGAAATTCCACAATTTGTTTTAGATAATTTGCGAAACGGCGAGGGTTATCATCAAATGCGAGAGTCGGAAAAAAGAGTGTATTCGGGTCTTGATTTGACGAAAGAAACCGAGTCGGAAAGAATGGCGGCAGTAAAAGATTTTTTGAACAACTTGCCAGAGAAAAAGCGGGATGTTATTACAGCATATTTCGGAGACGAATATGATTATCGGTATCCCCAAAAGCCCCTTTCACGGAAGTTAATAGCCAAATTAAAAAAGAAGCACGGCTTAACATCTGCTGCACTACGCCAAATTAAAAAGCGAACACTCGAAGAAGCATCTGCCAAATTGAATAAAAAGAAAGAATAAACCATAAGAAGAATAAATTTATGAGCAATAGTAAACGGCAAAATAAAGAGTTTATTGAAAATTTAGAGGCAACGGAAGGCGAAGTTTATAACGCTTTAATCGAACTTGGTTGGCTTCTTCCGTGCAATGAAGAGGAAATGATTCGGGCGGAAAAAGCTCTTGAAGGAATTGAATGTCCGACGCTTCCGGCGGAACTCGAAAATCCCGCGCCGCTCATTGAAAGATTGAGAAAAGAAGAATTATCGGCAAAGACTTTAGAAAATGAAAAGCCGCAAAGTCCGCTTCGTTTAGTCGTCAATAATCAATCGGACGCTAAAACTCAAACCAAGGAAGCACCAAGTTTTCCGGCACTTCTGCACCTTGAAGTTCCGAATGAAACACCCAGCGTCGTGGCGGGAAATCTGGGTGTAACAAGGGATTTTCTGAAACTCGTCAGTGATAATCGGGAAACAATTCCAAACTCTTGGCGTAACGAATTGGCTGAAAAAGCAAACAAAGTTTATTCCATTGATAAAGCACGTTCCAAGCGATTGTTAAGCCAAACTTTTTTTCAACAAATCGCGGCTTCGAGGGCAATTCCTTATTCAGACAATCAAATGAATTGGAAAGAGATTTTGCAAAAATCTAAACTTTCTCCTGAAAGCGAGCGACTTTATCGGGAACTAGCTGAAGAGGAAGAAAATGCAGGGATGACGTTCTTAAAATTTGCGCGTCGGAAAGCGAGAGAATGCCGCAAATTGGTGGGAATTTCCGCAACTGAGTTGCTTGCCAGAGTCGAACAGTATTTGTGGGAAAAATACAAAATTGAACTTGTTTCCGTTGAGGCATCGGTAATTAACGGGGGACGAGCCGAACTGCGCCCGGATGAAGGCTGTCTTTATTACGACGAAAATCTCAATGAAAAACCGGATGAAAAATTGTTCGTTATTGCCCACGAAGTCGGACATCTTGAATTACACCCGCGACTTACTCGCGGCTGTGCTGAACCTGATCCGGTTTACGGTTCGATGTATGGTTGTGCCGGAACTGAGTCTCTTACGCGATACAACAGTCGTTCGCGCGAAGAGGCAGAAGCCAATGCCTTTGCCGCCGAGTTTTTATGCCCGTCCGATGAAGTTTTCCGACTTTGGCTGACAAATAAGGGCGCAACAGCAGAGAAACTTGCCGAATCTTTAGGTGCGCCATTTTTTATTGTTAATTCACAACTTGCTGAAGCTCTTTACCAAAAAGCCTTCAGTTTTGATAATTCTTCTTTCTCGTCAAAAAAAGATGAAAAAGAATGTGATCCTATCCAAGAGGAAGCGGCTACTTTCGTAGGTGCGCCGGTTTTAATTAATGCAGGTCCGGGAACCGGAAAGACTAAAACTCTGATAAGAAGAATAGAATTTTTGCTTGGTAAATACGAGCCGGAAAAATTTTTAATAGTTACATTCAGCAATGAAGCAGCGACAGAATTGATGGAACGGGTTGCCGCAAACTTTAATGAAGACATCGCTTCGCGGCTGACAATTACAACTTTTCACGGGTTCGGCTTAACGGTTCTGCAACATCACGGACAATTTCAAAATGTAGATGCCAACGCTTATATTCTTGACGACGCAGCTCAAACCGAACTTATTTCCGAAATAATCGGCAAATCCGTCGGACGCAAGATTGTCAATATCAAGGATCTTAATGAAACAGCGAATGAAGTAGCTAGACACATTAATTTTCTCAAACAGCGACTCATTACTCCGATTGAATTTGAGCAAACTTTAAGTAATTGGAAGCCCGGTAATGACGATTCTTTTGAAAAAGTGCGAAAACAAGATGCCGAGCAATTTCTTGAGATATTTAAAAAATACGAAGAAATTAAAGATTTTCGTCAACGACTCGATTTCGCTGACTTAATTCTCAAATCAATCAACATTTTTCAAGCAAAACCAACTCTCGCTGCCAAATACCGTGAAAAATATCGCGCTGTTTTAGTTGACGAATATCAAGATGTCAGCCGTGCGACGGCGAAACTGCTTCAACAAATATGCGGCGAAGAAAATCCGCCTTGGGTGGTTGGCGACAAGCGGCAATCAATTTTCGCTTTCTGTGGCGCAGCTCCTGAAAATGTTGATGAATTTGTCAATGATTTTTCCGGCGCGGTTAAGTTCAGTTTGCAAACGAATTATCGTTCGTGCAAAGAAATTGTCGAAACCGCTAATCAAATGGCTTCACTTATGTTTAAGGATAATAATTCTCCTGAAAAAGAGATACCGAATTGGAAAGCACACGAAAGTAATCCGAAAGCATTATTTCAACCTGTGGTTTCG
>DAITPE010000232.1:0-8678 GCA_036833775.1 Pyrinomonadaceae bacterium
TTCTTTTTTCGTTTCTTTCGTGTATTTCGCGGGCAAAATGTTTTTTCTTATCCGTGTTCATCTGCATTCATCTGTGGATAAATTTGTCTTTCTGATTCGAGGATTCTGTTAAAGATTATCGTGGGTTTTGAAAATATGTTTCGTCTTTAATTTTATCACGGCGGAAAGTGGCGAGTCTATAATTTTATTTTTTATCTAAACGCAATAAAAAAAAGGAGAAAGCGAACTTTCTCCTTCATCGATTCTTTTGAAATCTCGTCTATTTCTTCCAAACGCCGATGCGTTTTTGGACGAGTTTATCAACTTCCATCGGAAAACCTTCTTCACGCGCTTTGCGGATGAATTCGGCATCGATGTTGAAGATTTTCAACTGCACGAGGTCTTCCATATCGACTTTCCCAAAACCTTCGGCGCGGATGCTTTTGACGTATTCGGGCGTGATCTTGAAGATGCGCATTTGCACGACGTTTTCAAAATCTTCCGTTCCCAAACCGCTTTCGTTGAGCGAGCGCAGAAATTCCGCGTCGATCTTGAAAATACGCGCTTTGACGAGTTCGTCCATTCCGAGATTCGGAAAACCCGAAGCCTTCATTTCGCGCATAAACGCCGAATCTATCTTGAAAATCGTCGCGGAAAAAAGGTCGTCGATGTCGAGATTTCCGAAGTTTGCGGAAAGCAGATCGTCGGCGGTCGCCATTTTTACGTTCAGAGCCATCGCCGCAAACATACGGTTTTCCGACTGATTTTCGCGCCCGTTTTTCGACGGTTTTTCAAAGTCGAAGCCGCGCGCTTTCAAAGTGGAAAAGAATTGCTGATCGGGTTTGTAAACGAATGTTCCCGCGCCCTTATTGTTTGAAAAACTGCCGTCGAAATCGATTCTTCCGGCTTCGCGCGTCAGGCTGAAACGGACATTTGAGCCTGCAAACTGGCTTTCCGACAAACCTTCAAATTCGTTCACGTCATAACTCGAACCCATTTGATTGCGGTCGCCTTTGTCGCTTTTGCGCCACAGCGAAAGATTTAATTTCTTCTCAGACTTTTCGGCGTTGACCGAAGCCTTCCATTCGCCGCGCAGTTCGGTTTGCGCGACAATTACATATTTTCCGATAACGATAACGATAAAAGCGGTAAAAAGACTGAATAATTTACGGTATTTATTGGACATTAGAAACTCCCTGTTTTTAGTTTTGATTTCGGAATCGCTCCGTTTTTGCACTTACATAATCAAAAACACCGACGCGCAAAAATTTGTGACAAAAAATTTTCAAGAAGTTATTTATCCACAGATAAACACAGATGAACGCAGATTTTTTTGATTCCTTAAAAATCATTTTCCATCTGTGTCTATCTGTGTTTATCTGTGGATAATATTTCTTTTAAGTTGCGAGTTCGTCGAATTTTTCTTCAATGAGGCGAAAATCTATGTTGCCCGCATCGGTTTCCGCGCCGATCTTTTTGTAAAATTCGATCGCTTTGACGTTCCAATCCAAAGCTTGCCAATCCATACGGACGCAGTTTTCTTCTTTGGCAAGCTTGGCGACGGCTTTGAGCATTTCAAAACCGAAACCCTGCCCGCGAAATTCGGGCGTAATGTATAAATCTTCGAGGTAAAAAGAGCGTTCGCCGCGAAAGGTTTTGAGGACGGAAAAACCGATCGCAAACGCGACCATTTTTTCTTCGTTGAAAGCGACGAGGCTTTTCGCAAACGCTTTTTCGCCGAAAAACGCGTCGAAAAGATTTGCTTCGGTGACAAAAAAAGAATCTTCGAGATGCTCGAAAACCGCAAATTCGTGCATTAAGACGATTACTTGCGCCAAATCCTGCGGCTCTGTCTTTCTGATTCGGGTTTCCATAAAAAAATCGTGACTGAAATTTATCATATCAGTCACGATTTTTTACGGCTATTTAAGCTGTGTTAATTAACCTTTCTTTTTGGTCGTGGTAGTTTTGGGAAGCTTCTGCGGAGTAAGTTTTTCCTGCGTCTTCAGATATTCGACCGCTTCTTTCACGCTCACTTTCAGTTCCTTCATATACGGCGTGTCGGTATCGGCGATCGGCGCAACCTCAACGAATTTCTGCATTACGTTCAAACCTTCCTGCTTTTGTTCCTTGTTGTCATTAATAACACCCGAATTGAACAACGACAATCCCAAACCTGCCAAAGCCTCGGCATTGTCCGGCGCGGTTTCGAGCGCAACACGATAAGCGGCGATCGCGTCATCGGACATTCCGGCTTCACGCATAATGTCGCCGAGCGTCACCTGTGCTTTCAGTTTTTTCGCGGCATCGGTTTCAATTGCCAAATAATCCGTGTATGCAGGTTTGGCTTCGGTCGCTTTCGACATATCCGATTTGGTCACGATCATCAAGCGATAACCGTCCGTCAAACCGAGCAGTGCATTATATTTTGTCGCATCGAAAACTGCTGGATTGGTAATATCTGCGGGCTGTGCGCCTTTCAGGATCGTGTATGAACGCGAATAAGCCGCAACCGATCCCATCAGATCGTTTTTGACTCTGCCCATTGCTTCGTCTTTGACGGCTTTGTCGGTTGATTTGACGAATTTGTTGTAGGTGTCAACGGCTCTAGCTTTCAATGCCGCGCCTTTATTGTTGTTCAAAACCGGCGCACTTCCGACAAAATCCGGTTCGGCAGTGATTCCGCTTTCGTATTTAGCGATCGCAACATCGTAATTCTTGGCATTAAAAGCTTCGTTGCCTTCTTTCAAAGCCGTCTGAATGATCTCGGTGTTCTGTTTGATCTTGTTGTTCTTGTCGTTGACTTCTTTAACTTTTGCTTCGTAATCGGCTTGTTGTTTTTTCAACTCGGCATCATTTTGCGCCGTGCCCGATTGCGTGCCGTTCAGATTCGTGCCGGATTTTTCTGCCTCCAAAGCTTGTCTGACTTCATCTTCCGTCCAACGCTTGCCGTCGCCTTCGAGCAACGTGATCACGATTCTTTCCTGTCCGGCTTTGATATTCGATTTGATCTCCGGTTTTGCACCCGGCGCACTGACCGAAAAAGTGTATGTTCCGCCGAGCAAAAGTCCGGCAAATGTAAATTCGCCTTTCTTATTGGTCTTTGTTCCCGGCGGTTTGCCTTTGATGTCGGTTCGGTAAACGTCAACGACTGCATCGGCAACCGGAACTTTCGTCCCGTCGGCTTTTTGCATTTCGACGGTTCCGCTCGTCGGCGATGTTGCTTGGGCAAAAACTGCTGCACTTGCGGCTAATAAAATTGCAATTGATAAAAGGGTTGTAAAATAATTTTTTCTTAACATTGAAATCCTCCAAATTGTGTTCAAGAAATTCGGGAAACGCTCTCCTAAGATGCCATCTGTAAAAAAAGAGTTTGACAGATTATTGGGTATTTTAACTCACTTTTATAAGAATTTTGAAACGTAACCGCTTAACTATCCGCGCAAAACCGCAAAATAAATCAAAAACCGTAAATTTAACAAAAATCTGCGCTGTGTTATCGTTATTTTTTTGCAGGTTTTGCTTAAAAAACCGCTTCAAAATTTTAAATGGCACACAGATGAACACCGATTCGGCGGATTAACGCGGAAATTTTCAAAAACACTTAAATTTATCCGTGAAAATCTGCTAAATCCGTGTTTGTCCGCGTCCCATTTTCTAAAAATTCGATGACGAAAAAAATCTATAATTTCAGCGCGGGACCGGCAATCTTGCCGACCGAAGTTTTGCAAAAAGCCCAAAGCGAACTCCTTTCGCTAAACGGGATCGGGATGAGCGTAATGGAGATCAGCCACCGCTCGAAGGATTTTGAACCGATTTTGTATTCCGCCGAAAACGGCATCCGCGAGCTTCTTCACGTTCCCGAAAATTACCGAATCCTTTTTCTGCAAGGCGGCGCAAGCCTACAATTTTCAATGATTCCGCTCAATTTCTTAAAAACTTCCGCCGATTATGTGGTAACAGGCGCGTGGGGCGAAAAGGCGATCAAGGAAGCGAAAAAATGCGGCAATGTGAACGTGATTTTTTCGACTAAGGAAACAAATTACAGATCAGTTCCCGAACAGGACGAACTAAATTTCAGCCAAGATGCCGATTACGTTCATTATTGTTCAAACGAAACGATTGACGGCGTTGAATTCAAATACGACCTCGACGGCAAAGGAATTCCCGTCGTCTGCGATGCTTCGTCGAACATTCTTTCAAAAGAGATCGACATCGAAAAATACGCGCTCATCTACGCCGGAGCGCAGAAAAATATCGGACCTTCGGGCGTGACTTTGGTAATTATCCGCGACGATCTGCTCGAAAAAGTTCCCGCAAACCAATTTTCGATGCTCGATTACCGCGCCATCGCGCAAAACGATTCGATGCTTAACACGCCGAACACTTGGGGAATTTACCTGATAAGCCTCGTCTGTGAATGGCTGAAAAACAAAGGCGGCGTAAAAGCGATGCAGAAAATAAACGAAGAAAAAGCAAAGATTTTATACGACGCGATCGATTCGAGCGACGGTTTTTACAGCGGACACGCCGAAAAAGAAGCAAGAAGTTTGATGAACGTCACATTCCGTCTGCCAAACGAAGATTTAGAAAAACAATTCGTCACGGAAGCTGTCCGACACGGCTTCGACGGCATAAAAGGACACCGCAGCGTCGGCGGCATCCGCGCTTCGATTTACAACGCTTTCCCGAAAGAAGGCTGCGAAGCATTGGTCGAATTTATGCGCGATTTTACGAATAAAAATGGATAGCGATTGATCAATTTCGAGTTTATCGAATCAACAAAAAATGACCTTTGAAAATTTTTCCATTTTCCAATTATCCGGTTAAATCTAAGGCACAATATTTAGATAACGCATAACTGCAAAACTGTAGCTTCCCTGCCGCTCAATTTGAGCACTGCCGACAACTAAAAATTTGCCGTCAGGTTGCGCCAGAATCTTACTGCAATTATCGTTTGCACTAAAAAAATCACGCTGATCGAGACCAATCAATTGCCCTTGGCGATTAAAAAGAACTACTCCGAAATCACTGTATCCGCCATTATTGGCAATGTGGCAACCCGCAATTGAATCGCTCATTACTTCGGTTAAACTGACTGCTCCGTTTTGAAGACCTTCAGACTGACCCGGAAAAATCGGACGTTCAAAAATCTTCTCAAATCGACCGATTGAAGAGTATAGTCGGACATTTGGAAAACCTCCGGTCAAAATTTGTCCGTTAGATAAAAGTGAAATATCCGCAAAAGGTTCGCGTGAGTATTCAATGCCGAAACTTCTGCCAAACTTTCGGTCGGGAAGCATTTGCCGATTATAACGCAACAAAAAATGCCGACTTTCAGAACAAGAATTGTCTTTTGTCGGAACACAGCCGGAACGATTATAAACATAGCTTCCGGCAACTAAAATCTTGCCGTCGGGTTGTATTGCCGCACCATTTAAGTAGGTAATGATAGTGCCGTATGAAAGAATAAATCTGCCGCTGACTCCAAAAGCACTATCCAAACTTCCGTTTACGTTATACCGTGCAAAAGCTATTCCTTGTTGAATTCCCGGAAAAGGATTGAAGATGTTTCCGACAGCGATAATTTTTCCGTCTGTTTGTAATAAAAGAGCATTTACCGATTCTCTGATTCCCTCAGAAAAATCGGTAACAACCTTGCCGTTACTGCCGAATGTGTTATCAAGGGTTCCGTCTGAATTATAACGTGCAAGGGCGAAAGAATTATTGGCTATTCCTCCTACTAGAATTTTTCCGTCAGGTTGAATTATGACCGAACTTGCACTGTCTTGATCGTTGTTAAAATCAGTAGAGACAAATCCGCTATTTCCAAAGCCGGTATCAACTGACCCATTCTGATTGAGACGAGCAACGGCAAAATTAAAAAAACCCGGACTTTGTCCTGATGGTCCTGTTTGCCCGACAATCACAATTTTACCGTCAGTTTGCAGGACAGCACTTCCCACACTGTCACTGGTTTCCCCGAAACGAAAATTAACTCTGCCGCCGTTGCCGAAATTCGGATCAAGAATACCGACTGCAAAAATTGAGGATAAAGACGAAAAAATCAGCAAAACTATAATCAGTAATTGCTGAAATATCCAAGCAAAGTAATGAAAACCGTATTTTGAATAATTCTTAGTCATAATTGTTCAGGGAACTTCTTATTTTCAAGGGTGTTTTCAGAGCAAAACTCGTGGCTGCTTGCTAATTTTTATACTGACTTTTTTTATTTTTAAGGTAAGTTATAATCTAGTTATTTGATTAAAGTCAATAAAAATTTAATCTTTCAGCTCGTATATTAAAAAATAGCAGTTCGTTATTACGAATAATAACGAACTGCTATTTTTATGCGAAAACCTTTTAAAACTCTTTTTTCTTAACTCGCCTGCGCGTAATAAACTTCTTCATACGGCTGTAAAACTACCCAGCCTTGCCCTTCAAAAGCGAGCTGGAAAGATTCGCCGCTGCCGCGTCCGAAGATGGTTTTCAAGGAAATATCGGTTTTGATCGAAGGCGTGAGATTGCCTGACCACGCGACGGTTGCGTTCGGGTCTGTGTAAACCGGTTGTCCGGGTTGGACGACGAGTGTAATCGGGTCGAAATGCGTCGTAATCGCAACCATTCCCGTTCCGCCTAACTGCATATTGAAAAGTCCGCCCGCCGCCATTCCCGCGACGCGGCGCATCATTTTGATGTCCCATTGGATCGCGTCTTCAAAAGCGAGAATGTTGTTGCCGTTGACAAAAAACATCTCGTTTTGCAGATTGATAACGCGCACTTTTTTACCGCTTTCGGCAAAATAAACGCGCCCTTGTCCTTCGGCTTTCATCATCGGCGTTGATTCGCCCGACACGGCTTTTTTCAAAAATTTTCCGAGTCCGCCTTCCAAAACACCTTCGCGCTCGAATTTGACGTTGCCCGTATAACCGATCATCGAACCGAGCTTTGCCCACACGCGACCGTTCAGATTGACTTCCAAAAGATACGGATTTTCAAGCTCAAAAAACTCCCGCGCATTATCATTCTGCGCCGTCTGCTGTAAAAAACTCTGCATTGTATATTTCGACATAATTATTTTCTCCTATGATTTTTTGCCCACGAAATACACAAAAAACACGAAAATGAAGCAAATCTTTTTCAAACTTCTGTCTTCTGTCTTTTTTTCGTTTCTTTCGTGTATTTCGTGGGCAAATGTTTTATAAACTCCCTAAAATTTCAAGCAATTCGCTCTCTTCCGCGTCGGAAACCGTCCGCAGATCGAGCAAAACTTTTTCGTCCAAAATTCGTGTGATAACGGGCGGATTTGCGCCGCGCAGTTTTTCTTCCAATTTACTGACCGAAAGTTTCCCGTGTTTCAGCGCAAGCAGCGTCGTAATGGGCTGAACGTCAGGCGCGGAACCGCCGCCGATGACTGAATTTCCTTCGATTATTTCAAATTTAAGCGACGAATTTTTGGCAAGTTTTTCGCGCAAATTGTCGGCAAAATCCGCCGTCCGTTTCATCATTTCGGCGGCGGTTTGCGAAAGCATTTTGAGAACGGGAATTTCCTGCAAAAAAGTTTCCTTGCGATACGCTTCGAGCGTCGCTTCGAGCGCGGCGTAGATCAATTTATCGACGCGCAAAGCACGATATAGCGGATGTTTGCGGATATATTCGACGACATCGCGCCGCCCGACGATCAATCCCGACTGCGAACCGCCGAGCAATTTATCGCCGCTGAACGTCACAACATCCGCGCCCGCGACGATCGATTGCGAAATTATCGGCTCGTCTGTCAAACCGTATTCGCTTAAGTCAAACATTGCGCCCGAACCTGCATCTTCGTAAAGCAAAATGTCATTTTGATGCGCGAGTTCGGCAAGCTCGGCAACGGTCGGCGTCGCGGTAAAACCGATGATGCGGTAATTCGACGGGTGAACTTTTAAAATTAACCGTGTATTTTCGTTGATCGCTTTTTCATAATCCGAAGCGCGTGTGCGGTTGGTCGTGCCGACTTCGCGTAAAGTTGCGCCCGATTGCGTCATCACGTCAGGCACACGGAAATCGCCGCCGATCTCGACGAGTTCGCCGCGCGAAATGACGACTTCGCCGCCTTTTGCGAGTGCGGTCAAAACCAAAAACGCTGCCGCCGCGCAGTTGTTCACTATGATCGCGCTTTCCGCGCCCGTCAGTTCCGCGAGCAGATGTTCCGCGCGCGCACCGCGTTTTCCGCGTTTGCCTGTTTCGACATTGTATTCGAGCGTGCAGTAGCGCGAAGCCTGTTCAGCCATCGCTTTCCGCGCATTTTCCGAAAGCGGAGCGCGTCCCAAATTCGTATGAATTACAACGCCCGTTGCGTTGATGACGCGCTGCAAACTTGTGTTCAATTCACTTTTCCACGCCGCCGACAAACGCCTCTCGGCTTCCGCCAATAAAATTTCGCGTGAATAATTTTCCGTCTTTAACTGTTTTTCGTCGGCTTTTTCTTGAAGTTCGCGCCGCAGAGTGTCGGTCACAGCTCGCGCCAGAAATGTGAGATGTTTTTTGCCTGTTTCGGCGGCGATCTTCTGCGCCGTTTCCGAACGCAAAAGCGCATCGACCGGCGGCAAAAACCGCAAAACTTCGACATTTTCGGGCATTACTTCTTTTTCCATAAAAATATTTTAGCGCAAAAGCGAAAAAATTAAGGAATATTCACGGCTTTACGGATTTTCTTT
>DAITPE010000233.1:0-8665 GCA_036833775.1 Pyrinomonadaceae bacterium
TGTCGAAACCGGTATCGTAACCCGCTTCAAAACCTTGTTGATAACCGTCGCGGTAATCATCGATTCTGCCGTATTCTTTAGCGTATGCGCGATCGGCTTTGCCGTATTCGGAATGCTTCCCGACGTTTTTTACACTGCTTTCGATCGAATCGCGGTAGCCAGCCATATAACCGTCGGAATATCCGGTGCGGTAGCCGCGCTGCAAAGCGATTTTCTGTGTATCTTGGGCATTGACTGATTGAACGGGAAGAGTTAGGAAAGAAAATAAACTCAGGGAAAGAACTAAACTTAAGCTCACAAAACTTCTGGTTAGCTTCATTTGACCTCCAATAGATTGACTGATTCAAAAATCAAGAAATGATTTACTCTCTATGGTTTATACACCATACCTTAAGAAATTACAAGAAGAATTTTTAAATTTGAGATATTTTTTTCCACAGGCTAGAAATAAAGACAAAAATCCATCCGATTTGAACGGATTCAAATTTCATCCAACTTGTTTTGATTGCTTACAGATAGAGAAATTTTGCGGTAACCTTCCCTTCCCTGCTCGGTCGGTGTGTGTATTTTTGTGATTTAGTCGAATTTCAGCCCGAATCTTTCCATCATTCGGTAAAGTGTGCGGCGATCGACCTGCAAAATCTCGGCGGTTTTCGTTTTATTGCCGCTCGTTTGCTCTAAAACGAATTGCAAATATCTTTTTTCAAATTCGTCCAAGCTCGGCAGATCGCCGTAAAGCGTTGTCAGTTTCTGATGTTCGGCAGTTTCTTTGGCTTCGTCGGAAAGCAATTTCAACGGCAAATCTTCGGCTAAAATTTCGTTTCCGCGACTACGAATCGCGGCGTATTCGACGGCGGCTTCGAGTTCACGGACGTTTCCTTTCCATTCATAATTCGACAAAATTTCGAGCGCGGAATTTGAAAAATGAAGTTCGTTTTTATTGACGTTTCGTTTCGCTTTTTGCAGAAATTTTTCGGCTAAAACCGGAATATCCGAAACTCTTTCGCGCAAAGCCGGAACCTGTAAAGTGATCACGCTCAAACGGTAAAATAAATCTTCACGGAAATTTCCTTCTCCGACTTCCTTTTCCAAATCGCGGTTGGTCGCCGCAATTATCCGTGCATTTACTTTCCGCGTCTGATTCGAACCGACGCGGCGAATTTCGTTTTCCTGCAACGCACGCAGTAATTTAACTTGAACCGCAAGCGAAGTTTCGCCGATTTCGTCGAGAAAAAGCGTGCCGTTTTCAGCTTCTTCCCAAAGCCCTCGGCGATCCGCATTTGCACCTGTAAAAGAACCTTTCGTATGTCCGAAAAGCTCGGCTTCGAGCAGAGTTTCGGTTAATGCGCCGCAGTTTATCGCGATGAAAGGATTATCTTTGCGCGTCGAATTTTGATGAATCGCGCGGGCGACGAGTTCTTTGCCCGTTCCGCTTTCGCCTAAAATTAAAACCGTCGAATTTGTCGGCGCGGCGCGGGCGATTTCCTTGTAAAGTTCGATCATTTTCGGCGCGTTTCCGACCATAAAACCTTGCGAGATCGGCGGCGCGGAAACTTCTTCTTTTGAGGTTTTATGCTCCATCGCGCGTTTTGCCGCGGCGATTATTTCGCCTACTTTGAAAGGTTTAGAAATAAAATCCCACGCGCCTTCGCGGGTTGCTTCGACGGCAGTTTCGAGCGAACCAAAGCCCGTCACCAAAATCACGGGCGATTTTTCGCGGAGACGTTTCAGAAGGTCTAACCCTGAAAGATCGGATTCGAGATTGATGTCGCTGATGACGAGATCGAAATGCTGTTGATTCGATAAAATCAGAGCTTTTTCGGGCGTTTCCGCCGTCGCGCACGACCAATTTTGCGCGGTCAAAATCTCGCTTAAAAGTTCGCAAGAAGCTTTATCGTCATCGACTACAAGAATCTTTTTCACGGAATAAATCATAGCATAAACAGGCTTTGTTAATTAATTTTCCTGCCCGCGAATAAACGCGAATAAACGCGAAAATTAAAAAAATAAGATTAAGATTTAATTCTTTTTTTCGCGTCTTTTCGTGTCTTTCGCGGGCAAATCTCCTAAAAATTAAAAAGCGGTTGTTAGTCAGACAACCGCTCTTCGTGAGACAGGAAAATAATTTAGTCAAATGAGTTTTTTATGAGAGATCAACTGTTAAAAATATCGTTTTTCCGCCGCGATTTATCAACAATAAAACGCTGTTCTTGCTGGCTTTCTCCATCGCACTTTTCACATCTTCGATCGTTTTCACGTCTTGACGATTGACTTGCAAAATCACGTCGCCTTGTGCGATTCCTGCATCTTCAGCCGGACTTCCCGGTTGAACTTCCATTACGACCAAACCTTCGCCGACATTGTTCAAACCCAATTGCTTTGCGATTTGCGGCGTTAAAGATTGCAATGTCAGACCGAGTTTGCCTTGTTCGGCAGGTTCGGCAGAATTTCCGTCGGAAGTTTTACCGTCTTTTTTCGTTTCAAATTCCGCCAAAGTAACTTTCGCAGTTTTTTCCGAACCGTCGCGCAAATATCCGATCGAAACTTCCGAATTCGGTGCGCTCGAGGCGACTTTGTTGCGTAATTCGTTGCCGTCGATGATGTTTGCGCCGTTCAAACTCAAAATTACGTCGCCCGATTTCAAACCCGCTTTGTCAGCCGGAGAATTCGGCGAAACTGAATTTACAATCACGCCGCGAACTTCTTTCAAGCCGAAGTTTTCCGACAATTCGCTCGTCATATCCTGAATTCCGACACCGAGCATTCCGCGATGAACTTTGCCATCCTTCAAAAGCGAATCCATCACCGATTTCGCCATATTCGACGGAATCGCAAAACCGATGCCGATATTTCCGCCCGACGGCGAGAGAATTTGCGAATTGATGCCGATCAGTTCGCCGTTCATATTAACCAACGCGCCGCCCGAATTTCCGTGATTTATCGCCGCATCAGTTTGCAGAAAATCTTCAAAACTCCCGTCCGAAAGTCCGGTTTGACGACCTTTTGCCGAAATGATTCCGCTCGTCACGCTCTGACGCAATCCCAATGGATTTCCGATCGCCAAAACAACATCGCCGACGCGCACGCTGTCCGAATTTCCAAGCGATAAAACCGGAAGATTTTCGGATTCAATTTTCAAAACCGCGAGATCGCTCGCCGCATCCGTTCCGACGACTTTTGCGGTAAACGTGCGCTTGTCCGTCAGATCGACTTTAACCGTTGTCGCGCCGTCGATAACGTGATTATTCGTCAAAATCGTTCCGTTCGATTCGATAATCACGCCCGAACCCATTCCGCGTTCGACTTGCGGTTTTTGCTGCTGCATTTGCGGCATTCTTCCGCCGAAAAACTGCTTGAAAATCGGATCGTCGCCAAACGGCGAATTCATCGCTTCGGATTTAACTTTCCGTTCCGAACGAACCGTCACGACCGCCGGAGAAACTCTATCGACAACGTCCGCATAACTGACTCGAGACGTTAAACCTTCGCCGCTCGCAGTCAAATTTGCACCCGCCGTTTGATTTTCATTCAAAACAGCTTGTCCGCGAACTTTGTGCGGTAAGAAAAACGAAACCGTTAAAATTGCCGTAAAAAAAATAATTACGACAGCAACGCCTAAAATTTGCAGCGGATATTTCCGCAGTGCCGATGTAAAATTTCTGTTCAATCTGCTTAAAACCATTTTAGAGTTCATCTTATTTCCCTTCCAACTTATTTCAAAATAATTACCTGAACATGATTTTCAATTCTTGTGCCATTTCAAAACCATTGAAATGAAAGGGTTTAGCATTTCATAACCGCAGACGAAAATGTGGCAATTTTGTTTTTAACTGCAAAACTGCCACATCGATTTTTTGTTTTTATGTATTTTTTTGACTTTAATTTTGACTGCTCATTTTGGCACGTGCATTGCTCAATTGTTTAGGTCTATCCCAAATATTTCCCACGAAAGATTTGCAAAATTTCGTCTGAATAATTTCTGACGATTATTTATCTGTTCCGGCTTGCGGGAAATTATGAGTTTCGTTCTGTTTTCGTTTTATTTTATAAGGTTGAGATTATCTGTTTTGTTCGGTTTTCATCATACGCTCTATCCGTTGAATGTCGGTTGGCGTTGGAAGCATTGGCAATCGTTGAATAAGAAGAAAAATGTGAAATCAAGTTAGGTTTTCGGAAAAATCAAACGAAATTTTGCGCCTTTTTCGGGTTCGCTTTCGAGTTCGATATTGGCATTGTGTTCGTCTAAAATCTGTTTGACGATGACCAATCCCAAACCCGTTCCCTGACCGCGTTCTTTGGTCGTAAAAAGCGGCTGAAAAATCTTCGCTTTCGTTTCGGTATTCATCCCGATTCCGTCGTCGGTAAATTCGACGATGACTTTTTCGTTTTCTCCAAATGTTGAAATAGCGAGCTTTCCGCCTTTCGGCATTGCGTCGAGCGAATTTTTGATAAGATTCAGAAAAACCTGCTGCATTCTTTCCGCGCTTCCTAAAATTTCCGGCAATTTGTCCGTGAAATTCGCATTTAATTCAACCTTTGATTCCGCCAAAATCGGCTCGACGGCTTCGAGTGTTTTCTTTAAAACTTGGTTCAAATTCAACGAATTATGCTCGGTCTTATCGACGCGTGTGCGGTCGAGCATTGAACGGACGATCTTTTCGATTCTTTCAATTTGTGCCGTGATCGTTTCGAGCCGTTTCGATTCGGGCGAATTTTCTGGCAAAACTCCCTGTAAAAGCTGAACGTGACCGCTGATTAGATTCAAAGGTGTTCCGACTTCGTGCGCAAATTGCGCCGCGTTTTGACCGACCGCGACCAATCTTTCCATGTCCGACATTTTTCGTGTCGAATGAAAGATTTCGAGATTCGCGTGTTCGAGCTGTTCGTTTTTTTCGAGCAATTCGGCAGTCGCTTCCTTCACTTTTTCGCGCAAAATCTCGTTTTGTTTTTCGCGTTCTTCGGTCATTTGTCTGAGCTGAAGAATCATTTCGTTAAAATTACTCGAAAGTTTGCCGAATTCATCGTTTTTTCCGCTCGCGATTTCAACCTTCAAATTTCCCTGTTTGGCAGACTGCATTCCGGCGAGCAGATTTTCGAGCGGATGATAAACCAATCTTTGCAAAACGAGATATAAAGCCAATGTCATCAACAAAATAGTGACGACCGCGATCCACGATAGATTTGCTAAATACGATAAAGCAATGCTCGAAATCGTGTCCAGTTTTTCGACCGTTTCGACCGCGCCGATAACTCTGTTGTTATAAACGATCGGCGCGAAAACACGGTAAAACGAACCGATATTGTCGGGCGTTTGCGGATAAATAACTTCGGTTTCATTTCGCGCAAGCAAAGCAGATTGCGTTTGAATTTCGATCTCTTCGGTCGGTAAACTGTCGTCTGAATCGACTTCATTGATAAATCGATTCGATTGAAAACTCCAAATTCTGACGGTCAAAACATTCGGTCGAAGTCCGCTGATCGTATTCGTCAAACGCTGAAGTTCGCCGCTGTCAACGCTGTCGCGCGAAGCGGAAATCTGTTCGGCAAGATTTTTTGCTTCCAAACGAGCAAATGCCTTTTGATCTTCCTGAACTTTTCCTGCGACGCTCGCGCAAATAATGATGAATCCGACGAGCAAAACGATGAACGAAACGCTCGAAGCGATCAAGGAAATCTTTAAATGTAACGGCAAAGGCTTCACGTTTTTTATCTTTATCACTTATTTCCGACAAAATCAAAATCCACTTGATTCAAACAATTTTTGTGTGGCAAGTTTGTTTCCGATTGCAAAATCGCCACGCATCAAATATTGAAAAACCAATCGCGCTTTCACATTAAACATCTGAATTTATTACGTTTATCATTTTCTGCAATTTTGGCACGAGCGTTGCGAATACCAAAAAGCGTTGAACGAAAGTTCACACAAAAAATAAAAATTTTGGAGTAAGCATTTTATGAATAGAAAATTGGGAATCATCGGCGGTTTAATTTTAACTTTGGCGTTTGCGGGTTCGGCGTTTGCAAATACGGGCGGAACGCATTTGAAAAATACTAAATCTGCGGTCAAAACTTCGACATTGAAATTAAATAAGACGAAACCCAAAAAGCATCGAGAACATAGAAAGCATCGAAAACATAAAATGCATAAAGCGAAGATAAAAACGAATGACGGAATGAAGAAACCGAATAAATAAAAGAAGATAGGGCAACTGACAATTTCCTCCTAGCAAAGCGGGAACAAAGCGTGATCGGCAATGGGCAAGCGGATTGCGCTTTGTTTTTTTAGAAAGATGAAACTGAAATTTACAAACGAAAAATTCGATTTACGGCAAATCGCCGCGTGGACAATTTTTGTAATTTCACTCGCGGCACTGCTTCTTTACGGGCTTTCTTACTTTTTTACAAAACCGAAAATGGAAACGGTGACGGTTCAGCCTTCCAATTCAAACGCAAGCAATAAAGCATATATGAATCAAACGCAGGATGTGCGTTTCAAACATAAATCTTCAAAATAAACACGAAATCTGAAGTTATGGAAAAAAATCGGACAATATTTTTTGACGCCAAAGGCAAACGCCGCCGTTATACGAGCCGAATCGGTTTGTTGATCGGTTTTGCCGCTTTGATCTTGATCGGCATTTTTGTCACAAGCCTTTTCAAAACGCCGATAATTCCGCAGCTTCATCTTAAACCTTCGCCGAATTCGGTCAATGAATACAGCAAAGATTATCAAAAAAACGCACAGGAAATTGCCAAGGATGAAGACACGAAACGCAAAAAGGTAAAGGAAGAAAAAATAAAGAAATCTGAAGCATTTTTCGCCTCGAATCCACAGCCGACACCGATTTCAAAATCGAACGGGAAGCCTTTAGCGATCGGGTTTTACGTAAATTGGGACGATTCGAGCTACACTTCGCTGAAACGAAATTACGAGCAATTGGATTGGCTCGTGCCGGAATGGATTCGACTTTCCGGCGACTCGAATAATCCGCTTGCACTGGACATCGATCAAAAAGCGGTCGATCTGATTCGTCAGGAAAAACCTTCGATGCCGATTTTGCCGCTCGTGCAAAATTACAAGAACGAGCAATGGAATTCGGCAATTTTGAGCAAAGCGATCGAAACCGAAGAGTCGCGTCAGAATCTGATAAATTCATTGTTGAAAACAGTGAATGAAAATAAATTCGGCGGAATCACCATCGATTTAGAAGAAGTTCCGTCGGGAACGCAGAGCAATCTTTACAAATTTATGGTCGCGCTGCACCAGAGATTTGCCGAAAACAATCTGATCGTTGCGCAAGCCGTTCCATTTAATAATCCCGATTGGAATTACAAGTCTTATTCGGACGTGACCGATTATTTGATGCTGATGGCTTACGATCAGCATTGGGAAACAAGCGACGCAGGCGCGGTTGCCGGACAAGATTGGTTTGAAAAGGTTTTGAAACAAAGAATGTCCGAACTCGATCCGAATAAAACGATCGTTTGCATCGGAAATTACGGCTACAATTGGACAAATTCGACCAAACACGGCGAAGATATTTCGTTTCAGGAAGCAGTTTTAGCCGCCAACGAATCGCTCGACAGCCCGAGCGATATAAAATTTGACGAAACTTCAAAAAATCCGCATTTCGATTACGTCGAAGAAGATGGAAAAACGCATTCGGTCTGGTTTCTCGATGCTGTCACAGCTTACAACGAAATGCAGTCTTCGAAACCTTACAACGTCGCGGGTTTTGCGCTGTGGCGTTTGGGCAGCGAAGACCCGAGTTTGTGGAATATTTTCGGCAGCGACAAAACATTAACGACCGAAAATCTCGACACGATCAAATACAGCTACGACGTCGATTTTGAAGGAACGGGCGAAATTTTACAGGTTCGTTCACAGCCGCAAGAGGGCGTTCGTGAGCTGAAAACCGAAGCCGATAATACACTCAGCGAAAATTTCAAAAGCGTTCCGTCTTCGTATGTGATGCAGCGAACGGGCGATCAACCGGGCAAGATCGTTTTGACTTTCGACGACGGTCCAGATGCCGAATGGACACCGAAGATTCTCGATATTTTGAAGGAAAAAGGCGTGAAAGCGACGTTTTTCGTGATCGGCGAAAACGGTCAGGAAAATCCTGAATTGATCAAGCGAATCGTCGCCGAAGGTCACGAGATCGGCAATCATTCTTTTACGCACCCGAATCTCGGCGAAGTTCCGCAAGCAGTGACGGAAGTTGAACTTAACGCGACGCAGAGATTGATCGAATCCTTAACCGGACGCTCGACCAGACTTTTCCGCGCGCCGTATTTCGGCGACGCCGAACCGCGCACGCCGAACGAAGTCGAACCGACGGTTTTGGCGCAGAAAATGGGTTATTTAACGGTCGGTCTGCACATCGATCCCGATGATTGGAAATTGACCGACGACAACGGAAAACCGCGAACTGCCGATGATTTAGTGAACGAAACACTAAAAGCCGCCGCGATTGATACGCCGGAAGAAAGAGGCAGCATCGTTTTGCTCCACGATGGCGGCGGCAATCGGCAGGCAACCGTTGAGGCTCTGCCGCGAATCATCGACGATTTGCGCGCAAAAGGCTTTCAATTTACAAATGTTTCCGAGCTTGCCGGAATCACGAACGAACAAGCGATGCCGACAGTTCCGCAAGAACAAAAT
>DAITPE010000234.1:0-8634 GCA_036833775.1 Pyrinomonadaceae bacterium
CGAATCGAAGGTTTAGCGACGGGTTCGACTTACGTTTTGAACGTAACACGCAAAGGTTATCAATTTAATCAGCAAGTAATTTCGCTCAATGAAGATGTTACGGATTTGAACGTAACTGCGCTTGAGTAAATTTGATTGAACATTGCAATTTCAGCGGTTGAAAGTGAAAACTTTTGACCGCTTTTTTCTTTTCGAGTTTTACAAAATTAGCCGATTATCTGTAATTCTTCCGAGTTTTGTGTTAATTTCAACTTATTAAAGGAAATAGAAAAGTGAAAAAAATAGAAATAATTCCTCTTGGCGGGATTGGTGAATTCGGGATGAATTGTATGGGAATTCGTTACGGCGACGAAATGATCATCGTCGATGCCGGAATGGGATTTCCCGAAGAAACTCCCTACGGTGTCGATATTTCGATCCCGAATTTCGATTTTTTGGAAGAATACCGCGACGATTTGACCGCGCTGATTTTGACGCACGGACACGAAGATCACATCGGCGCATTGCCGTATATTTTGAAAAAATTTAACTTACCGGTTTATGCTTCGCGTTTTACGGCGGCACTTGCAGATAAAAGATTGGACGAACATAAAATGCTCGACGAAGTTTTACTTCATCGCGTCAAACCGAACGATATTGCCGAGATCGGCAGTTTTCAAATCGAATTTATCCACGCTTCGCATTCACTCGTCGATTGTTTTTCGCTCGCCATCAAAACGCCGCTCGGAACATTGATTCACACGGGAGATTATAAAATAGACGACACGCCCGTGATCGGTAAACCTTATGATCTGAAAACTTTAGCAAAATACGGCGACGAAGGAGTTTTGGCACTTCTGGCAGATTCGACGAATGCGACCGTTCCTGGCAGAACGCCTTCGGAGCGCGATGTGATTCCAGCTTTTGAAGAAATTTTCGAGCAAGCCGAAGGACGAATAATCATTTCGACGTTTTCTTCGTCAATTCATCGTTTGCAGATAATTTTCGATGTTGCCAAAGAATTTGACCGAAAAGTGTGTGTTCTCGGACGTTCGATGTTGAAAAATGTCGAGATTGCGAACGATCTGGGTTTACTGAAAATTCCCTATAACACTTTGGTCGAGCTCGGCGAATCGCGCGCGCTTTATGAAGACGAAATCGTTTATCTCGTGACAGGTTCGCAAGGCGAAACACGCGCCGCGCTCTGGAATTTGGCGACTTCGACTTATAAAGGTTTGGAAATCGAAAAAGGCGATACGGTCGTGCTTTCGGCGCGAATCATTCCCGGAAACGACAAAGCGATTTCGCGCTTGATCGGACATTTATACAAACGCGGTGCGAATATTATCGAAGAAAAACGCCGTCTGATTCACGTTTCGGGACACGCTTCGCAGGAAGACATCAAAATTATGACCGAAACGGCGCGTCCGAAATATCTCGTGCCGATTCACGGCGAATATCGAATGCTTTTCCGCCATAGGGAATACGTAAAAAATCACGTCGCAGGCTACACGGACGAAAACGTGATTCTGATCGAAAACGGCGACGTTCTCGAATTTGACGATTACGGCGCAAGATTGCTCGATAAAAAAGAATTGAACCGAACATTTATAGATGAAGAATCGCTCGGCGAGATCGAATACGACGTGATTCGCGAACGCAAAAAACTCGCCTACGGCGGCGCAGTTTCATTAGTTGTGACAGTCAACAAAAAAACGGGCGAACTCGCCAACGAACCGAAACTTTCTTTCCAAGGCGTTGCCGGAATCGACCTTTCAAACGGCGTTGTCGGTGAAGCCCGAAAAACGATCACCGAAGCCGTCGAAGCAATGACGAAAGCGCAAATCACCGACACAAATCTTTTACAGGAAAATCTGCGCGTTCATCTGAAAAGATTTCTGCAAAAAGAGATCGGCACGAAACCAGTGATTGTGACCACGATTGTTGAAGTTTAATACTTTATGAAAAAGCAAATTTTTCTTTTGTTTTATTCAAAATTAATAATATTATCCTGCGTTTCGATTTTGTCGGCACAGAATGTTTCTCCGTTACAGCAAATGCAGAAAGCTATATCTCTGATCGAACAAGGAGATTATTTAAGCCGTCAAGGTAATGTTGAAAAAGCAATTACGGTTTACAGCGAGGCAATCGAATTGAACCCAAGATTGGCAAAGGCATTTGTCGGTAGGGCAATTGCGTTTTCAAACAAAAATGATTTTCAAAATGCCATCGCTGATATTACTCAAGCCATCAATTTAACACCGGGCGATTATGGGAATTATATTCGTCGCTCTCATTTCTACTCCAAAATTTTTGATTTTCAACGATTGATAGAAGATAGCACAAAATCGATCAATCTTAATCCGAATGCTAAAGTAGCCTACAATAATCGTGGTTTTGGCTTTATAAAATTGGGTAAGTTCGAAGAAGCAAAAGCGGATTTCGACAAGGCAATCGAATTGGATCCGAAATATTCTTATCCGCGAAATAATCTGGTTCTGCTTTTAATCAAAAAGAAAGAGTTGAAAACAGCATTGGATGAAATTAATAAAGTAATCGAAATGGATTCTGATTTGCCCGAAGCTTATCAAAATAAAGGTTTGATATATTTGGAATTAGAAGATTTTGAAAATGCATTGGCAAACTTCAATCGATCATTGTTTTATAATCCGAAGTTATCGAGCGGTTATATGAACCGTGCAAAAACATATATTTCCATATCTGAATTTGAAAAAGCATTAAATGATTTAAACATTGCTATCGATATTGAACCTAACATTTGGGAAAGTTATGAACTACGGTCGATCGTTTACGAAAAGCTGGGAAAAATCGAACGATCAGTTTTAGACAGAAGTAAAGCAAAAGAGTTAAAAATTTTATTTCCGATCCAATGAAAGATACATCTGATTTATTGAAAAAAACGCGCGTCGAAGTTTCGCCTGAAACATTTACTCTATTATCTTTGCGGCACGAAGATTGGTCGAAATTGTTAGAAAATCCCGAACTTTCTCCGCGTATGACTGCGCCGTTTATGATCTTTCGGGATAAATTTGAAACGACGCTTTTGCTTGATGAAACGGATTTCGGAACTTTGCGCCATGCCGTTCGTGATGCAAAGATAGAAAGGAATTTTCGGCTTTTGACGTTCGATATTGAATTGGATTTTTCAGTTGTCGGATTTCTGGCGGAAATTACACGAATTTTAGCGGCGGAAAACATTCCGATCATTGCACTTTCGGCATTTTCGCGCGATCATTTGCTGATAAAACAAGACGATTTGGCGAAAGCATTAAAGATTTTGGGAAATTATGTCGAGGAACTTTGTTAAAATTTTTCAACCCGCCGAGTTTTATGTAATGTCAGAGGAAGAGTTTTCTCAAATTGTAACTTTTGATGATCTTTTCAGTATCTATGAAAAATACAATGTGTCAGCAGGACATGGCGGCATAGAAATGGCTTATGCCATTTCACGTCAATTTTTCGGTGACGAAAAACATATTCCGAAACAAATCGAAACAGACATTCCTTTCGTGATAAAAGCATTTGTTTACGATAAAGAAATTCCCGAAAAAATTGCTTCATACAACAGAGATGAAATGGATTCGTTCGGTTACTTATTCAGAGAAGATGAATATTGTCGCGAAAATGTTGAAACAGGAATGGGGCTTTGGAGTTTTTTGTATTTTCTGCACGATTGTTGCACTTTGTCTATAAAGGAAAATCTGAATTTGTATTTGTTGGAGGAAAAAGGTGAATTATTTCAAGAATAAAGTCATTTTTTTAACCGGCGCGTCGAGCGGAATCGGCGAAGCTTTGGCGATCGAATTGGCGAAACGCGGCGCGATTTTAGGTTTGCTTGCACGACGTGAAAGCCTTTTGCGAAATCTGGTCGCAAAGTGTGAACGACATGGAACGGCGGCGCGTGAATTCGTTTGCGACATTACGGACGAAATTGCGGTTTCGGATGCGGCTGAAAGATTGAGAAGTGAATTCGGAAAGATCGATATTTTGATCGCCAATGCAGGAATCGGCGGCGGAACGAAACACGCGAAGGATATGCGTCCCGAAGATTTTCGGCGCGTGATCGATACGAATTTGGTCGGCGCAGTTAATTCCGTTACGGCGGTTTTGCCGCAAATGCTCGATTACGGAAGCGGGCAAATCGTTGCAATTTCATCGCTTGCAGGTTTTCGCGGACTTCCGAAATCGGCGGCTTATTCGGCAAGCAAAGCTGGAATGACGGCATATTTTGAAAGCGTTCGGCTCGACGTTCAGCGTTCGGGCGTTTCGGTCACGATCATTCAACCCGGTTTTATAAAAACTCCGCTGACTTCGGGCAGAAAAAACAAAATGCCGTTTTTGATGGAGTTGGAAGAATCGATTCCGTATTTTTTACGCGCTATCGAAAAAAAGAAAAAGTTTGCCGCTTTTCCTTGGCAATTGGCAACGCTCGTCCGCGCCGGAAAGATTTTTCCCGCGTGGCTTTACGATAAAATCGCAAGTGGCGCGAAATATCGTGAATAAACGGCTTTCGGCTTTGACGAAATGCGATAAAAGTAAGAAAATTCAGAAAGTTTTTTTTATTCTAATTCATAATTTACAGCTTCGGCGGGCTTGCCCGCCAAATTTATTTAGCCGATCTGTAAGAATTTTCCTAATTCTTCAAATATGAACATTTTACAGGCAATAATTCTCGGAATCGTTCAGGGATTGACCGAATTCATTCCGATCAGTTCTACCGCGCATCTCGTTTTCGCCAGCCGCTGGACAAACATTTACAACGGAAATGCCGAACAGATCACGGCAACAATGGCGGTGATTCAACTCGGAACACTTTTAGCCGCATTTGTTTATTTTGCCGCCGATATTTGGGCGATCACGACAGCGTTTATCCGCGATCATTGGGCGGCGGTGACGGGAAAACGCGGAATGAGATTTTCGGGAACGGGCGGAATTCGCCCGATATGGCTTTCCGAAGAAGCGTGGCTCGGTTGGCTGATAATTATCGGTTCGATTCCGATCGGAACGCTCGGTTTATATTTCAAAAAGGTCATCGAAGGACCTTCGACTAAAAATCTTTGGGTAATTGCGACAATGATGATTGTCGTTGCGCTTTTATTGGTCGTTGCCGAATTAGTTGGAAGCCAGCGTAAAGAATTGAAAGAATTCGGTTTATTGGATTCTTTGGCAGTCGGCTTTTCGCAAGTTTTAGCGTTGATTCCCGGCGCATCGCGGTCGGGTTCGACGATTATGGGCGGACTTTTCGCAGGACAAAAACGCGAAGCGGCGGCGCGGTTTTCGTTTCTATTGATGATTCCCGCGATCACGGCAAGCGGACTTTTGGAACTCAAAGAAGTTATCCAGAAACATCTACTTTCAAGCGACGAATTTGTCGCGCTGGGCGTCGGCACGATCGTTTCGGGTATTGTGGGTTATCTTTCGATCTGGTTTTTGCTCGCGTTTCTGCGTAAAAATTCGACCGCGATTTTCATCATTTATCGAATCATCGTCGGTGCGGCAATTCTCGGCGCGTTATGGTTCGGATATTTGAGTCCGCAAGTGTAAACATTCACCATTTATCATTTAACATTTGTCACTCTATTTTTGTTAAATGATAAATGAGTAATGCTAAATGTTATGAAGCATTGGAACATCAAAAAACACGACCGCGAACAGGTTTTACAGCTTTCAAAAGCTGTAAATGTGTCGCCGCTCATTGCCGCTTTGCTCATTTCACGCGGTTTTGAAACTCAGGAAAAAGCACATAAATTCTTAAATCCTTCTTACGATGATCTGCACGATCCGTATCTTTTGAAGGATATGGACAAAGCCGTTCAGCGAATCTTAAAAGCCATAGAAAATCAAGAAAAAATCTTGATTTGGGGCGATTACGACGTTGACGGAACGACGGGAACAGTCGTTTTACGCAAGACTTTAGAGATTCTCGGCGCACAGACCGGTTATCACGTTCCGCATCGTTTTACCGAAGGCTACGGCTTAAATATCGAGAAATTAAAGGAAGCGAAAGATAAAGGCTACACGCTGGCGATTTCGGTCGATACGGGTTCGCGTGCATTTGAACCGGCAGATTGGGCAAAGGAAAACGGGATGGATTTGATCATTACCGATCATCATCTTTCAGATGAGAAACTCGGAAATCCGAATGCTTACGCCGTCGTAAACCCGAATCAAATCGGCGATGAATATCCCGACAAACATCTTGCCGGAGTCGGTGTTGCGTTCAAACTCGCACACGCTTTGTTGCGTGAAAAAGGCAAGGAAAATATCGTTAAAGGTTTTTTGAAGGTCGTCGCGATCGGCACGATTGCCGACATTATGAATTTAACGGGTGAAAATCGTGCGATCGTCTCATTAGGTTTGCGCGATTTGCCGCGTGCGACGAATTACGGTTTGAAGGCTTTGATGGAAGTTGCCGACTGTAAATCTGAAATGTCGAGTTACGACATCGGTTTCCGCATCGCGCCGCGCATAAATGCCGCCGGACGAATGGACGAAGCAATGACGGTCGTGAAACTTTTTGAAGCGAATTCGTTTGAAAAAGCGCGAGAATACGCCGAAATTCTCGACAGCCGAAATCGTGAGCGGCAGAAAGTTCAACTCGAAATCAGCCAGCTTGCATTGCTCGAATACATCGAAAATGGCGGCAACGCGAATCAAAAACACGTCGCCGTGATCGCGGGCGAAAACTGGCATCGCGGCGTGATCGGTCTAGCTTCGTCGCGTATTTCCGACAAACTTTATCGTCCATCTTTGGTAATTTCGATCGAAAACGATCTCGGACACGGCAGCGCACGAAGCATTGCAAATTTCAATCTGCACGACGCGCTCGAACATTGCGCCGAATATTTTGAAAAATTCGGCGGACACGCGGCTGCTTGCGGTTTTACGATTCGGCGGGAAAACATCGAACCGCTTCGTGAAAGTTTGAATAAATATGCGGCTGAAAAATTGTCGGACGAAGATTTGATTCCCGAATTGAATATCGATGCGCTCGTTTCGGCGCAGACTTTGAATCTCGAAACGGTTGCCGATCTGAAAAAATTAGAACCTTACGGCGCGGGAAATCCGAAACCGAAATTCGTCACAAAAGATTTGTATATTGTTGATGAACCGAGGGTTATGAAGGAAAAGCATTTGAAACTTCGTCTTTCGGACGGCAAAGGAAAACAGTTTGAAGCGGTTTGGTGGGACGGCGTGGAAAAATCAAAAGAGCAAACTCTTAAACCCAAAACGCGCATCGAATTGGCTTACACGCCCGAAGCAAATACTTGGCAGGGAAACACGCGTTTGCAGCTTGTCGTGGAAGATTTGAGAACGGATAATTAATGTTAGTGGCTGACGATAAACCCCAAAATATCAAAAAATTACAGAAACGTGCCGATTTGCCAAAATATTTTCGCATCGGTGCAGTCGTGTTTTTCGTTTTGACAGTTTTGGGCATCGGCATCGGATTTTATCTGCGCGAACGTCAGCCTGATTTTCGTTTGAAACCCGAAGACACACAGCTTTCAAAAGACGTGATGGGCGTGATCACGAATTACGAACGCACCGAAACCGAAGGCGACATCAAAAAATATTTTATCAAAGCCGACAAAGCGACGACTTTTGCGGACAACCATCAGGAACTCGAAAATGTTTATTTGCAGGTTTTTGACGAAACGGGCGAAAAGTCAGATTTGATCACGTCGCAAAAAGCGATCTATATTCCCGAAGAAAATAAAAATTTCCGCGCTTATTTTGCAGGAAATGTAAATATCGAAACGCGCGACGCTTTGAAGGTGAAAACCGAAACGCTAAATTATAAAAGAGCGTCGGAAACTGCTGAAGCAGACGAACTTGTCGAATTTGAGCGCGAAAATGTAACGGGAAAATCATTCGGCGCATTCGTTAAAATCAAAGACAAACAGCTCGAACTTTTAACGGATGTCGAGATCAAAGCATTTGCGTTAAATCCTGATGACGAACTCGCGCAAAACAAACTGCAAAGCGCGAAAATCGCTTCAAATTATGCGATGTTCGATCAATTGAACGGCAAGATCGAACTCAATGAAAACGTCAAAATCAACATCACGCCCGACGAAAAATCTGACAAATTAAAACAGCCGACCGACATTCAGGCGAATAAAGCGACAGCGATTTTTGTTGAAAAAGAGATCAAACAGATCGATTTGAACGGCAATGTCGAAGTTTATCAAAAACCGACGAATGCGAGCGCGAAATGGTCGAAAACGAAAGCGAATAAAGCGACGGCGAAAGTTGATAAAGAATTGAAAAGGCTTGAGTTATTTGAAAATGTTCAGATCGAAACGACGATGAACAGCGACAAGCCGACGAAAATAAATTCGGGCTACGCGCTTTATGAAAAAGATGCCGATAAATTTGAACTCAAAAGCTGTGTAAATATTGTCACGATAGAAGGTGCTAAACCGACGAATATCAAATCGAACGATGCGGTTTATGAACAGACGAACGGCAAAATTTTTCTTTACGGAAACGCCGAAGTCACGCAAGGCGACGATTTTATCAAGGGCGACAATCTGATCGCAGAACTTTTTCCGAGCAAAAAGTTGAAATTTGCGAACTCAAAAGGAAACGCATTCTTACGACAAATTGCGCCCGAACGCACGACGGAAA
>DAITPE010000235.1:0-8586 GCA_036833775.1 Pyrinomonadaceae bacterium
AGCGTAGATTGAACGAATTGTATTCAATTTTAATCGCCTGCTTCGGAGATTCCGTGTGTAATTTCCGAATGCGGCGGGAAAAGTTTGAAATTGTTATAAATGTAGGTCAAACCGATGCTCAATCCGATCGCGGCGACACCTAAACTGACGTTAATAAACGGCGGAGCGGTCAAAGCGAGCCGCAGCAAAATCGTTGCGACGGCAAACCCTGAATTTCTGAAAACGATGCTGTAAGTCGAATTATATCTTAAAGATATAAGAACAAGCAAAATGTCGCTGAAAACAAGAATGGTATAAAATACCTCGAAAAACTTGAAGATTTGCCGATTTGCAAACCAAAGCCAAGCATCGAACAAACCAATCAAAATAAAAGTCGCCAAAAGCGTCAAAGCCAGAATCTTTTTTGCCAGAATAAAGCTTGCAAGCTCTTCGTCGTTGTCTGTAATTCGGCGATGCTTTTGCAGATAATAGAAAACGCCCAAAAGTCCGAAAATTATTAGTCCGCCGAGTGCGTCAGACAAAATGAATTTTACCGAATCGCCGACGTGCGACCATTCGATCGGTTCGGCAAAATTGACGAATTCTTTGAACGATTGACGCAGTAAAATCAATGAAAAAATTTCAAACTGTTTGCCCATCGCATTTGCGACCGAATCGGCGAGATTAAAGACCAAACCCATCACTTCAAGCAGAAGAAGAAGCTCGAACGCGAGTTTTACAGCGTGAAAATGATTGGTCGGAAGATGCCAACTCGAAGGCAAAAATCCTTGCCGCGAAAGCTCGATCGCGGAAATCGCAAACAAAAAAACACAAACAAGCAAATTTGCCTGCCAACGCTGTGAACGATTTCCTTCCCAAACTTCAAAAAGCCAATCATAGAGCGTATTTATCCAAAATATCTTTCGAAAAAATCTCTGCGGCATCTTGTTTCACCAAAAAATGCCATTGTAAGCTAATTGAAAGTAAGTTGTTCAAATATACGCTTGAGTGTTCTAAATATCGAACACGAAATAATTTCTTCCAAAAATTATTTGCTCGGTAAATACAGTTTCAAGGCATTTACATTTGTCAGATCATCGACGTGACCGATGAATTTTCGTTTTTTGTCGGTTACGTGAATATGCGTTAAACGCGTGTGATGCGTGAATATTCCTTTGTGTTTTTCTGAATAAAAACCGAGAAATTCGAGATTTTTGTTTTCAGTTTTCGATTTAAATTTCATTGCGTCGTGCTTTTCGCGCGTGATTTTTGAGCCGTCAGGTTTGTAATCGTTGATATGCCAATCTACTTTTTGAAAAACTCCTTTGAGCAAAAACGGAAAAGGTTCAGAAGCATCCAAATTAGATTTTTCGGCGGCTTCGGCAATAAATTTTTCGAGTTCGTCGTATGTTTTGACCGAATTGGGAACTTTTATTTCATTCCACTTTTCGACATTCGACCACACGAAAAAGACCGCTCCGGCGTTCGGGTTTGTTTCCGTGACGATAGAGTTATTTTTTAGAAAACATGTCAAAACCTTTCCGTTCCAAATCATTATTTCGCCCGAAAGATTATCGAGCGGACCCACCGCGTAAAGATTTTTTTTCGTTGTTATTCGGTTAATTTCGATCGTTCCGTCAATATTTCCGGTGTCAAACATCTCGCGCATTGCGCCTTTATTTTCTACTTTCCAAATGGTTTTTTGGGCAAAGACCGACATCGAAATGGTTAAGATTAAGCCGAAGAAAACGGTTAGATTGATTGCTCTACTAAATTTCATTTGCAAATTATCTTTCGGTCGGCAAGCCTGCCGACATCCACGCGCTCGTTCCGCCTGAAACATTGTAAACTTCCGTAAAACCTGCATTTACCAGAATTGAAGCACCGCGCATTGAACGCATTCCGCTTTGACAGATGACATAAACAGGCTGTTCTTTGTCGAGTTTTGTAAGCGAATTTTGCAAATTATCGAGCGGCAGATTCAAAGCTTTTTTGGCGTGTCCGCTTTTGTATTCGCCAAGCGAACGAACGTCGATAAATTGAGCATTGCCATTGTAAACTGCGTCTTTTGCTTCGTTTACGGAAACGTTTTTGACGGCTGAATTACCACCGCCGAAAATTGCACCAAGTATTTCTTTCAACATATTTCTGAAAAAATCGTTATTTATAAAATCCAATTAAAAAAGTATCCCGAAATGATTATGCAGACAGCGACCACACCGAAAAATATCGTAATTAGTTTTGCGGTCATTACTTTTTTCAAAAGCATCGCTTCGGGAATCGAAAGCCCGACGACCGCCATCATAAATGAAAGCGAAGTTCCGAGCGGAATTCCTTTGCTCACGAAAACTTGGATGACGGGAACGATTCCGGTCGCGTTTGCATACATTGGTACGCCCAATATTACGGCGAGCGGAACAGCAAACCATTTTTCCTTGCCGATGTAATTTTCGAAAAATCCTTCGGGAATAAATCCGTGCATTGCTGCGCCGACCGCGATACCGATTAAAACATACGGAAAAACGCTTTTGACGATTACAAATGCTTCTTTGGCGACTTCGGGGAGGCGTTCAAATAAAGTTTTTTCTTCTATTTCAAAAGCTTCGCGTTCGGCTTCGGCTTTTTCCCAAATCTTTTTAACCCAATCAGTTAAAAGATATTCGAGTTTCAAAGCGTTCAAAATGAATCCGCTCATGATACCGAGTAAAATTCCCGTTGTCACGTAAATTGCAGTCGTTCTGAATCCGAATGAACCGAGCAAGACGGCGACCGCAACTTCGTTGACGAGAGGCGAAGTTACCAAAAAGGCGAAAGTTACGCCGAGCGGAATGCCGCCTCTGATAAATCCGATAAAAAGCGGAACCGAAGAACACGAACAAAACGGCGTAACTGCACCAAATAAAGAAGCTAAAAGATATTCAAGACCGAAAAGCTTGTTTCGCGAGAGAAACGAACGGATTCTTTCAACCGGAAAATAAGCATTGACGATGCCCATTAAAAACGTGATAACAAAGAGCAAGATCAGAATTTTGATCGTGTCGAAAACGAAAAAATTAAGCGCATCGCCAAGATGTGAACCTTTTTCGATTCCGGCTAAAATGTAAATCAGCCAATCCGCAAAATTTTGCAGCCAATCGAACATTTTTTACGCGACAAATGTTTTTATGTCTTCCTTCGTCGGCACTTTTCCCGTAAAAAGCACTTTTTCGTCAACCACCACCGCAGGCGTGACCATCACGCCGTATGAAACTATGTCTTCGATGTCGGTAACCTTTTCGATGTTTGCGGAAACGCCGATTTCGTCGAGCGTTTCACGGATAATCGACTCGGTTTGTTTACATCTCGCGCATCCCGTGCCGAGAATCTTGATCGTTTTCATTATAAAATTCCTCACCGTTTTGATCTTTTTTAGGACGTCGAGACTCGATGTCACAAGCTCCGCGCATTCAGGTGGAAACGCCAAGTTTCGGCAAAATCACAAGCTGCATCAACAGCCAAAAACCGATCAAACCGATAAACCAATAAAAATCGTTCATAAATTACTTTTCCGTCGGAAGTCCGGCAGAAATCCATTCGCTCGTGCCGCCTTTGACGTTATAAATTTCCTTGAAACCTGCTTTTTGCAAAGATTCCGCCGCTTTTTGCGAACGTCTTCCGGTTTGGCAAATCACGTAAACGGGTTTGTTTTTGTCGAGTTTTGCCAGATCAGTTTCGATCTTATCGAGCGGATAATTGACAGTTTTCGGCGCGTGGCTTCCTGCGAATTCTTCTGCCGTGCGAACGTCGATAAACTGTACGTTTTCTTTCTTAACGGCTTCGCTCGTTTCCTGAACGGTCGCTTGTTTGATCTCGCCGCTCTGATTTGTCGCCGTCGTCGTTGACGAACTCTGACACGAAAGAGCGAAAGCCGCGATAAATAAAAATGTAAAAGTAAATAAATATTTTGGTTTGAACATAAATTCTCCGATTTCAGTTTTTAATTTCATTTATAGATATTCTATAAATTCAGATGCTCAAACCAAAATTCAATTTATTTAGAATTCTATTAAAAACCTCTTCCGCCGCCGTAACCGCGACCGTGACCGAAAACGCCGCCATTGCCGCAGCGTTGAAAAGCGGGAAGATGATTTTCTTCCGAAGCTCTTTGTAAATTCTTGTAAACAAACAAAATATCTTCACGCGCAGTAGATTTGAAAAGTTTGTCGTAAAGCTGTTTGTTGACAATTTCAGCATCAATTCCGGCTTTGCAGGCTTCGGCAACGCTTGCAAATTTCGGCGTTTTTCCGAGCCATGGATTTTCGGGAATTTCTAATTTATAAGTCGTAAAAAGCATTTTCAGTCGCTCTGAATGACGCGCTTCGGCTTGCTGAATATTTATAAAAGGACGCGGATTATTAAAATCTTTGTTGATTTGATCGTATGTCGCAAAAGCCAAAAATTCGTCGTTCAGCGCAAGCAAAAGTCCATCGACTTCTTCTTTTTTCAATTCACCTTTGTATTTCGTAAAATCGTAATTGCAGATTTTACATTCGTTTTCCTTTAAGTTATTAGCAATATTCGGTGTCGGCGTTGCGGTCGAAACAGTTTTATTTGCTTCATTTACAGGCAAATTTTCGGTTTTGTTCTGTGCGCAAGCCGCCATTGTCAAAAATATCGAAATTGTAAATAGAATGATTATTTTTTTCATTTCCCACCTCAGAAACACACAGGCGACCGAACCTTTTCGACCGCCTCAGCATTTCATTTCTTAACTTGATTTACTACAAGCCGTGGCGGAAATTTCAGTATCAAAACCTGCGTCGATCCAGGCTTTTGTTCCGCCAGTGACGTTGTAAACCTTTTTGAATCCGGCATTTTCCAAAATGCTCGTTCCCAAACTCGAACGATAACCGCTCTGACAAATAACATAAGTCGGATATTCGGGATTGAGTTTGTCAATTTCACGCGAAAGCGCGTCGAGCGGAATGTTGATCGTGCGCGGCGCGTGACCTCCGGCGTGTTCGGCAACACGGCGAACATCAACGAATTGCAAACCTTTTTCGGTTTCGGTCAATTCCATTACTTCAGCAACCGCAACTTGTTCGACAGATTTCTTCTCACCCGTAAATTCATCGATCAGAATATAACCTTTAACCGATTCGATGCCGACACGTGCCAGACGCATAAATGCTTCATCTACTTGGGTTTCCGTTTCAGCGACGAGCGCAACCGGCGTTTCAATCGGAATTAAAGTTCCAGCCCACGAAGCAAATTGTCCGCCGAGTCCGATGTTGACCGAATTCGGAATGTGCGATGCGCCGTATTCGACATTTTGGCGAACGTCAACGACAACGCCGTCAAAATTCAGTATTTCTTCAGATGAAAGTTTTTCGGGTTTCGGAAGGTCGTCAAGCGAAACCGAACCTTTCAAATTTTGCGCGGCTGATTTCGGAAAATACATCGGAACTTCCGGCTGATTTGCCGCGACCGTTTGGACAAATTCATCTTTCGACATCGGTTTCAGAGCGTAATTCGTTTGTTTTTGCACGCCGAGCGTTGACCAAGTTTCTTTTGATAGCGATTTTCCGCACAAGCTTCCCGCGCCGTGAGCCGGATAAACTTCGGTTTCATCGGGAAGTTTCAAAATTTTGTCGTGCAACGAATCGTAAAGCATCGAAGCCATCTGTTCCGCCGTAAAACCTTTTGAACCAACGAGATCAGGACGACCGACATCGCCGATGAAAAGCGTGTCGCCGGTAAACATTTTGACGGGTTCGTCTTCATTTTCTGTGTTTTCCGCCAAGATAGTGATTCCTTCAGGCGTGTGTCCGGGCGTTTCAAGAAATTTCAGTTTGATCTTTCCGACATTCAATTCATCATCGTCTTTTACTTTGTGCGTCGCAAAAGTCGTATTTGCTCTTTCGCCGAAAACGATTTCCGCGCCTGTTTTTTCGGCAAGTTCAAGATGTCCGCTGACAAAATCGGCGTGTGAATGCGTTTCGATGATGTATTTGATCTTTTGATTATTCGCGGCGGCTTCGTCCAGATATTGCTGAACGTCGCGTTGCGGATCGATGATCGCCGCTTCGCCTTCCGAGCCGATGTAATATGATGCGTGTGCCAAACAGCCAAGATAAAATTGTTTGAATTGCATAGCTAAAATCTCCTTTTTTCCTGAATTATATCCTTTTTTGTATTCTTTTTAACAGTTTTTCAAATAATATTTATGATTACATTAAATCAATTTATTCTTCGCAAATCTTGTATAAAATTGCTCAATTTCAAATTCCGAAAACCAATCGAAAATTTTGATAGATGAGAAAAAATGAAACTAAAAGAACGAACACGGCAAAACCTTTCTGCAGGCTCGTTGCTTTGATTCGATGAGAAAGCAAAGTTCCTGCGATCGCGCCCGTAACCGCAAGCATTGTAACGATTGCGGTCATTTTCCAATCGAAATGATTCTGGCTTGCGTGACCGATAAGTCCGGCAATACAGTTCAAAAATATCACGAAAAGCGATGTTCCGATCGCGTTTTTCATCGAGAGTCCGCCGAACATAACGAGTGCCGGGACGATTAAAAACCCGCCGCCGACACCGAGAAAACCTGTTAAAATTCCGACTCCCAAACCTGCTGCTAAAGCCTTGTAAATATTCGGATTCTTATCGACCTTTTCAATCTCGCTTTCCGAAACCTTTTTCTTCCGAATCATCAAAACCGCAATAAAAAGCATTAAAAGCGCAAAGGTCATCATCAAATTCGGCGGCGACAAAAGCCGTGTCAAAGGCGAACCGAGAAGTGCGCCGACAATACCTGCCGCGCCGAAAATAATTCCCGTTTTCAATTGCAGCGAACCGCGCCGATAATGCAAAAACGAACCTACAAAACTCGTGCCGCCGACAACCGCCAGCGACATTCCGACGGCTTCGTGCGCTTCGATGCCGATGACATAAACCAAAACCGGAACCGTGATGATCGAACCGCCGCCGCCGATAAGTCCGAGCGACAATCCGATCAACGCGCTTAAAAATAACCCGATTATTAACTGTAAATCCACTTTTTTCCTCTTTCAAAAACGGCTCGGCAAATTTAATTGTGAGGCTATTCGGTTCGGTTTTCTTGTAAAAAATTGCTGAATTCGGAAAGTAAAAACTAAGCTCTGCCTTTGAGTATTCCGTTCCAATAAAGCTGCGGTAAAACCCATTTTTTGACGAGATACATCGAATATCTTTCTTTGTTTTGATCGAATGGAAATGTTTCCTGCGGTTTCAAATCGTAGCCGAATTCAGCCATAATCAGCGAATCGTAACCCGTCACGAGCGGGCACGAAGTATAACCGTTATATTTTGCAGATAAAGGTTTTCCACCGATAGCATTGAGCAAATTTTCAGCAACAACAGGAGCTTGTTTACGAATCGCCGCGCCTGTTTTTGAAGTCGGCAGATTGCTCGAATCGCCGAGTGCGAAGATGTTTGAAAATTTCGTGTGTTGCAGAGTTTCTTTATCGACATCAACCCAACCCGCTTCGTTCGGCAGCGGGCTGTTTTTGATAAAATTCGGTGCGCTCATCGGAGGCGTGACGTGAATCATATCGTAAGGCTGAACGAATTCTTCGTTCGTGTCGAGATTTTGGAAAACAGCTTCTTTTTTATCGGCGCGAATTTCGGTCAAACTATGTTTGAACATCGTTTCGATGCCTGTGTCTTCGCAATGTTTCGTCAGTGTCGGCGCGTAATGCGGCGATGTGAAAATCGTCGGCGTACCGGTGATGAATTTGATTTTTATCGCGTCGCGCACGCCGTTTTTGCGAAAATAATCTTCGGCGAGATAAGCGATTTTTTGCGGTGCGCCGCCGCATTTGATCGGCGTTGTCGGCTGCGTGAAAATCGCTTTTCCCGATTTCAAATTGCGTATGTTTTCCCAAGTGGATTCGACCGTTTGATAAGAATAATTACTACAAACGCCGTTTTTACCGAGTGTTTCTTTTAATCCTTTAACTTTGTCCCAATCGAGTTGGATTCCGGCGCAAACTACGAGAAATTCATAGCCGATCTGTTTTCCGCTTAAGGTTTTAACCAAATTTTTGTCGGGCGAAAATTCGACCACCGAATCTTGAATCCATTTTGCGCCGCTCGGGATGTAATCGCGTTCGTTGCGTTCGGTCGTTTCCTTCGGAAAAACGCCGCCTCCGACAAGCGTCCAAAGCGGCTGATAATAATGTTTTGTAGAAGGTTCGACAATCGCCAAACTCTTAACTTTTCCCGCAATCTTCGAAGCGACTGTCAAACCCGCTGTGCCGCCGCCGATTATTAAAACTTCATATTTTTCATCTTGTGCCATCGTATTTTTCTCCAAGTTTTTACGAATTTATGCACAATACTAACCTTGAAAAACTAAAGCGTCTTGTAAAAAATTGCTCTTTTTTTGAAAGTGAAATTCTACTTTTTATTTAATCGCATCGAATTTCCGATCACGGAAAGACTCGAAAGAAGCATCGCTCCGGCGGCGATGATCGGATTTAGAATTCCTGTCACCGCCAAAGTCATTCCGAGCGTGTTGTAGAAAAACGCCCAGAAAAGATTTTGCCGAACGATGCGCCACGTTTTCTGTGAAAGATTAAAGGTTGT
>DAITPE010000236.1:0-8580 GCA_036833775.1 Pyrinomonadaceae bacterium
GAAAACCCGCTTCGCCGAGCAATTTCCGCGCAAGTTCGGGATTAAGCTGTTTTTTCTGTTTTTCCCAATCTTCAGGCGAAATTTTCTTTTCCACACGAACTTCTTCGCCGACCTTCGCCATCGCTTTATCGTAGTCGGGGAAAATTCCCGACGGAGTCATATAATAAAGCGGTTTTGAAGTCTTGCGAAATTCCGCAAGCGAAACGCGGTCGATCGCCATACTGAAAGCTTGGCGGACTTTCGCATTATCAAACGGCGGTTTTGTCACGTTGAAGCTGTAATATGAAGTCGCATTTTCGGGCAAATTCATATATTCGTCTTTGTAATTCCTGACTTCATCGATCCACGAAGCCGGAATACTGTGATTCAAAAACGCGTCGATCGAACCGGCTTTATAAAGATTCAAAGTCGTTGCTTGTTCTTCGACCGGATAAAATTCGATGCCGTCGAGATGCACATTTGCTGCGTCCCAATTATTCGGATCGCGTTCGACGATCAAGCGATCGTATGGAATATGTTCTTTAACTTTGAACGAACCGTTCGTGACGATATGTTCGGGACGCGTCCATTCATTTCCCCATTTCTCGATTGCGTGCTGCGGCACGAGACGGAAAAATTGATGCGTCAAAAGTCCCAAAAAGAACGGCGCGGATTGGCGCAAAGTGATGCGGACGGTGTAATCGTCGATCGCTTCGATGCCGATGTCTTTGCCTTCGACGGGAACGAGCGAAACTGGAGCGATTTCTTCTGGAAATGTTTGTTCGATCAAAAAGCGATTCGCGTAAAACAATTTTGCGAGAGGTTTCTTTTTCGTTTTCGCCTTTTCCGCTTTCTGCGTTTCGTCGGTCATTTGCGCGAGTTCGTCGTCGATCTTTTTATTCGCGTCTTCGCGTTTTTTGTTTTCCGCCGCGACCGCATCCGAAAGTTTTTTCGCGTCCGCCGAAAGATTTACTTGCGAAAACCAATCCTGCGCGAAAAACGAATTTGCATCTGCCGCTTTGTTCAAACCGTCCGCCAAAGATTGTTTAGCCGAATCTGAACAGCTTGCTTCGTTTGCACAAACAAGCGCGTCGGGCGAAACATTCGCGCTCAAATATTTCGTCAAAGCATCGCCCGCAGTTTTGATTTTATTAGCCAAAGACGGCGCGTTTTTCAAATCGGCAGGCGTGAATTTAAAAACTTCTTTGAGCTTCGGATTCGGTTCGACGGCTTGCGCGCGTTTGAGCGGGCTTGCGTCCAAAGTTACGCGGTCGGGCGATTGGATGAATTTATGAAATTCGGTTTCGGGACCGAAAGGCGCGGGCGTTTTTGCTCCCGCAGGCATTTCGGCAAGGTCGTTTCGCGTCACGAACTTTCCGTTTCGTTCGACAAAAACCTGTCCGCCGTTAAAAGCTTCGGCGTATTTGATGAAATAGCCTAGCGAAGCCGTGCGCGAAGCGGTTTCGGGCGCAAATCCGCGCCGGAAACTGTAAACGAAATCTTTTGCCGTGATCGGCGTGCCGTCGCTCCATTTGCCGTTTTTGCGTAAATTGAAAAGAAATTCGTCAACGTTCGGCGCGATTTTCCAGCTTTCGGCAAGCGACGGAATCGGCTGCAAAGTTTTCGGATCGTATTCGACCAAGCCTTCAAAAAGCGCACCGTAAACACGCGCTTCGGGTTGACCGGAAGAAATATGCGGATCGAGCGATTCGCTTTCCGCGCCCGAAACATAGCGCAAAACATTGTCTTTCGGAGCCTGTGTTTTCCCGAAATAACGGCTGTTTGCCGAGCTTGCACAGCTCAATAAAAAAGACGATAAAACAGAAATCGCGATGATCGAACGAATTTTTTTGAAACCGATACCCGACATATTCGACGCTCCTTTCTGACGAAACTTTCGATTGAAATTGCTTTGTAAAACTTTTGGAGAGTTAAGTCCGAAAACTTATTTTTTGCTGCCCTAAAGTTATCACGTTACGAGTTTTATACGCAAGAAATAAGCGTTCGGGTTTTGTTTTTAGGATTCGCCTTTTTTATTTTTCGGTTGCCAATTATTGTTGATGCGGACTTTTTTGAGTGATGGCGCATCGAGCGTATTGATGTCGAAACCTTCGATATACGGTTTGATGAGCGAATAAGATGTCGGGAAATAAAGCGGAATCGCGGGAAATTCGACGATTGCTTTTTCTTCGGTCAAGATCAGATTTCCGTCGGTCGGTTCTAAAATTTCACCGCTCGTGTGTTCTTCATTTTTATTTTCGGCGGTCAATTCGTTCAAAGGATGTTTGGTTTCGTTCGGTTTCAGATCGTTTTCGTGAAGCTGAGAATTGTTTTCCGTTTTGTTTTCGGCAGTCAAAATTCTTTTATGCGGCGCGAAAATGGCGATCATATTTGCCGTTTCGTCCGAAGTCGGCAACACGATTCCGCGTCTTAAAACGTCGAATTCGCCCGTTTGTCTGATCGTTTCGAGTTCGCTGTTTTCCTTTACGACGATCTCGGTTTCGATGCCGAGATTATCTTTCCACATTTTCGCGACCGAACGCGCGATGCGCTGCTGAACTTCGTTTCGATTGATGACGAGCGAGATTTTCGGAAAATTTTCACCGTCGGGAAAACCCGCCGCTTCGAGCAAGTTTTGCGCTTTGTCAACGTCTTGCGCGAGCTTCAAATCCTTATCGTGAAACGGCTGAAAATTAAACGCAGGCTTTGTCGCGCCTTCCATTTCGCCTTCGGTCAATCGTTCGCGCTGAATGGAAATCGCCAGTGCCTCGCGAATGCGCCGATCGTTGAACGGTGCTTTTTTCAGATTGAATTCGTAAAAATTAATTGCGCCGTGCGTCGTGCGCCGAAAATCGTCGAAAGGTTGTAAAATTTTGAGCGCGAGCGGCTCGAAACTCGCGTTCGTGATTACGTCGAGATTTCCCGCACGATACGCTTCGAGAGCTTTTTCGGCATTGTCGAGCGGCACGAAACGAACTCTTTCGACTTCAATTTCTTTGCTGTTCCAATAAGTTTCTGAGCGATCGAGCGTAATTCCGTCAACGCCGACCGATGTGATGCGAAACGCGCCGCTCGTGACGATATTTGCGTTCAGCTTTTCATTTTCAAATTCTTTTCCGTTATCAAAAACCGGGCGAAAAAGCGGATGCGCAACGAGGCGCGGAAAATCTTTGTCGGGTTCGACAAGCGAAACTTCGAGCGTAAATTCATTGACTGCCTTGAAACCGTATTCAACTTTCGGTTTCGTTTCCGTTTTCGGTTTCGGCGTTGCGTCGTTCGCGGCAACATTTGCGTTGCTCAACATTTGATTATCGGGTTTCGCGGTATTTGCTGCCGAATTTGAATTCGTTTGATTTTGCGCCGAAAGATTTTGCAACGGAACTTGATTAAAAAGCGGTTCGCTCGTTGCATCGGGCAATTTTATCTTTTCGGCTTCTTTTTCGGGCGGCATTCCGACGATGTTTTTCAGCAAACTTCGATGCGGAAGCTTTTCGCTCAATTCCGCCAGACGCTTCCACGAACGCACGAAATCTTCAGCCGTGACCGTTTTCCCGTTTGACCATTTCGCATCGCGGCGAAGCTTGAACGTCCACTTTTTGAAATCTTCGGAAGAATTCCAATCGACGGCGATCGCGGAAATTGCCTGTAAAGTTTTCGGCTCGGTATCGGTCAAGCCTTCGTAAAGCGCGCGCACAACGTCTGTTTCAGGCGCGGCGGCGGCGAAAGCCGGATCGAAGGTTTTCGGCATTTTGCCGTTATTCCAGCGAAATTCCTTCTTTTCGGGCGGCGCGGTCTGCGCGTAAAACGGTTCGCTCTTCGGTGCTTCGAGTTCGTTGCAACCGGCTGAAAGCAAAGCGAAAGAAATTATCCATAGATAGACACAGATCGACACAGATTTCTTTTTCATATTAAATCTGCGTTCATCTGTGTTCATCTGTGGATTCATAAATTCTATAAAACTCTCAATTGCTCGTAAATTTCAACAACCTGCCGCCGTGTGTCTTCAAAACCATTAGATGTGTCGATCAGAAAATCGGCAAACTTTTTCTTTTCTTCCTGCGGCATTTGGGCGTTGATGCGCTTTAATGCTTCGGCTTCGGAAAAGTTATTTCGTTTAATAAGTCTGTCTAATTGTATCGCGAAATCGCACCAAACGACAATCAGTTTCGTAAATCTTTTGTAACCTCCCGATTCGATCATCAAAGCCGCATCGACAATTGCAATTCCGTTCGGATCGATGCGTTCGCATTCCGCCAACCACTCTTTTTGCGCTTCAAAAACAAGCGGATGCACGATCGAATTCAGCAAAAGGCGTTTTTCTTCGTCCGCAAACACGATCGAAGCCATCTTAACGCGGTTCAATTCCCCGTTTTCCTGTAAAATTCCCTCACCGAACTTATCGACAATTTGCCGTAAACCTTTAGAATTCAGCGCGACGACATCACGCGCCGTCTGATCTGCATCGATCACAAACGCGCCAAGTTCACGAAACACTTCGCAAACGTAAGATTTCCCGACCGCGATCGAACCTGTTAAGCCTATCTTAAGCATTTTGATTAATCTTTCGGCGGATACCAACCTGCTTTCACCCAAAGCATTCTCGCCTTAACCGCTTGTTCTTCATTCATTCGCAAAGCCGCGACCGTGGCACGTCCGCAGACAGTTCTGCCGATAATTTCGCCTGTTGCCGAATCAAATTCAATATGTTCTTGCCAATCTTGAGTTCGCGGATTAAATAATCTGACTTCTTGGTTGGTTTCTTGGTCAAAGCCGTGAGTTTTGGCGTGCTTAAAACTGTTACAGACGCGACACGCCAGCCATAAGTTTTCTTCGTCGTCAGTTCCGCCTGCGGCTTGCGGTAAGATATGTTCGATTTCCAGAGGCATCGGCAAAATCGCTTGCGGCATTTGGCAATAACCGCAACGGAATTTTGCGGATTTGGCAGCTTTTCTCCGCAATTCATCCGAAATTTTGCTCATTTCAGATCGGCGGGCGTTTTTATCAAACCGCGATTGACGGCTTCCAAACAACCTTGCGCTTTGTGCAGAGTCGCTATCTGATAAAGTTCGGTATAAACCTCAAGTTCGCGTTTTTCAGCCGTTTTAATCGTGCCGCGCTGTTGCAAATCAAGTAATTTGCTCATCCGGTCAGACTGCGCTTTCGGCAATTTCAAATTCGCCAAAGCCAAAATATCTTCATCCGACCAAGTTTCCAGATTCTCCAAATGTTTATCAGGAACATATTCCGTTTGAATTTTTTCGGCAATTACCTCATCAATCCGCCGACTCGACCTTTCGGCTAATTTCTGAAAATTCCGATAAATATTCTCCGGCAAATTGAGCGTAACTTCCATAATTTTCACAGATGATTTAAAAATCTCAAACTCATTTGCTGATTATAACACAATACCTACGAACTTTAATTGACCACATTTTATCAATTCAGCGACTTGTTTTCGGCTAACGGACTGAACCACATACAGACAATTTCAGAATATTTGATTGTAAAGATTCCTCTCAAACCAAATTTTCTAAAAAGTTCATTGGCTATTGTGTCTTTTTCAAGGTAATTTCCTAAATCTCCTCTCCAGTATCACTGTAAAGAAATGTATGAAACATTCTCAAAAATAAGCTGTTAGGCATTAACGCATTCGCTTTATTAAAATCTTTGACGGCTTGATCCTTATTATTTTTATCCGCGTAAGAAGCCCCACGCCAGAGGTATGCCAGTGCATTATCTGGATTTAATTCAATCGCTTTAGTGTAATTTTTAATGGCACCGTCGTAATCTTTTTTGCTTCGGCAATCTTTGGCAATAGTATAATAATCGTCTGCTTTTGAATCGTCTGCTTTTGAATGGAAATAATTAGGCGGAAGTCCTAATGCCAGCAGACCTGCCTTAACATTTTTTTGGCGTTCGGCTTCAATTTCCTGCATTTTGATTTCCCTTGTTCTTTTCGCTTCGGCAATTTTTCTCTGACGCTCTTTCTCTTGCCAATCTTGCGTAAATACAATTTTTAATTTTTGAGTTTCGTCAAAATCTTGATCAATAATTGTTGTGGCATCTTCTATTTTTTCGCCAATAAATTGCTGAGGATTTGCCAAAGCCTCGCGCATCTTTTTCACCGATTGAAAGCGGCTTCCGCGTTCTTTTTGCAAAGCCTTTTGTAAAAATCCGATAATATTTCGGTCGGTATCTTTTGGAAAAGGAGAAAGTTCGGCTTTCAGAATTTTGGACATTCCGGCAAAAGGATATTGACAAGTCAAAATCTCGCAGATAATTATTGCCGCAGACCATAAATCATCGAACTCTGTGATTTGATACTTTGCAGCTACCCCGAAATCATCATAGAGAGCAATCAATTCCGGCGGCGCATATTTGTATGTAAATCCATAAGCATATTGCATTTCGGCAAAATCATAATCCTTCGCCGAACCAAAATCCGCTAACAGCGGAACGTCATTTTTAACAAAAATATTTTCGGGCTTCAAATCACGGTGAAAAATTAAATTTTCGTGCAGATGTTCGAGTCCGTTCAAAATTCCGTCTATCATTGACAGCTTTTGCGAGAGAGTGAGATTTGCGGAATTTTTGAGCCAGTCATTTAACGAACCTGTTTGAATATATTCGCTGACAAATCCGATTTTTCCCGAATGAGTTACCGTTTCATAATAAGTCAGGATATTCGGATGCTTGCTGACCTTTGCCCAATTTCCAATTTCTCGAAAATGATTTTCAAGCCTTTCGGGATTGTTCGGAATTTTCAGAACATATTCCTTGTCTTTATAGCTAACCACAAAAACCGTCGCATTTGCCCCTTTAGAATTTCCTTGTTCATCCAACCCGATTCTTCTTACAATCGTGTATTTTCCAAACTTATCGCCTTTATCGAGCATAATTTTACTCCGCAAATTTTATTTTCAAGACAAAATCATAAATCTGAATTTCGCCGTCCGCGCCGAGTTTGGCTTTTTCGCCGTTTCTGAGGGCGCGACCGGAAACAATGGTCGGATTTTTGTGCAGTGCCGTGACCCAGATTTCGTTGTTTTCCAACAGATTAATTTCCGCGTGAGCGCGGCTGATTTTGCGGTTTTCGGTCGGCAGTCGGAGATTGGCGATTCTTTCCGCGTCGTCGCGTCCGACGGTGTTTCGGCGTTGGATGATCGGAAATTCGTTGAGTTTTACGCCCGACTGCCAAATCTCGACGCGGTAAAGAATGCCCGCCCACGTCTCAAAATCGTCAATCGTGCCGGCATCTTCAATCGTTTGATTGTTTTTGAATTCGTCCGATTTTCGCACGAACTCAATCGTCTTCGACTTGATTACTTCATTGTCGGAACTGACATTGACTTCGATCTCATCATCTTGCAAAACCGCGTTGATGCGGATTTCGACGTTCAACTTTTTGGACGAAAGTTCGAGACTGCCCGCCATCTCTATTGCCCTTTCAAGTATCAAAGCACTCAAACTCTGTTCAAAAAACTTGCGCTTGTCTTCGCGCAGAGTTTTATCTGTTTCCGCGCTCACAAAAACGAGAAATTTTTCAGGGACGTATGCTTTATTAGTATTCGGTATGCGGATGATTTCCTGTTCGAGCAATTCTTCGATTGAACGCAGCAGTTTTTGCAGAAACAATTCCGAATCAGATTTGTTTTGGTGTGCTTTGACGACGTTTTCGGTAACGTCGAAAGATTGTTCGCCGTCAATCCAGAGACGAACTTTTTCGAGATTTTCGCGCCAGTTTGCCATTTACAAATCCTCTGTTTCCCAAGATTTTTTAGATAACTTTACGAGTTTCCGGCTTTTATATCAAATTTAATCTTTAACGATTATGTCTTTTCGCTAATTTCTCGACGTTGTATTCGGCGATTTCAGCGAGCGTCAAACCTAATTCGTCGGCGCAGGCGGAGATATACCAGAGCACGTCGCCGAGTTCGTCTTTCAGTTTGGCGCGGGTTTCGTCCGTGATAACGCCGCCGTGATCGCGCTGGATTTTCTTGACGATGTTGGCAACTTCGCCTGCTTCGCCCGCGAGTCCGAGCGTCGGATATTCGAGATTCTTCAAACGATTCGGATATAAAGCCGTCTGCTTTGCTTCCGATTGATATTCTTCAAACGATAATTTCATAATTTGTTGATAGTTCTTTCAGCAATCAAACGATTATTCGATTGCAAATAAAGAAAACTGAATACGCTTCGATAATTACTTGAAAAGATAAAGCGATGATCAAATTTTCATTTCAGATAAACGAATTTTCTCAAGCGATTAGTTAATAATCTTTAAAGATTATCTTTTGCACTCACGAGCGTAGGCTTTACGCTCGTGAGATTATCCTTTGCACTCGCGAGATTATCCTTTGCACTCGCGAGCGTAGGCTTTGCACTCGTGAGTGTAAGCTCTAATCTTTAAAGATTGTGTTTTACGCTCGTGAGATTAAACCTTGCACTTGCAAGCGTAGAACCTTATCTTGCGAGCGCAAAACATAATCTTTATATTTCTTGAAAAATGAATCTCACAATCCTTAAATATCGCGTAGCGATTATTTGAATTTAGCCGTGTAATTTATTGCACGGAACACGATCATCAAACAACCCTGTCGC
>DAITPE010000237.1:0-8569 GCA_036833775.1 Pyrinomonadaceae bacterium
AAAATCTGCTTATTTCTTTTGAGCAATTAACCGAAACGGAAAAGCGCGAATTGGCGATCGAAGTCGTGCGGCGGACGGATATTTTCGGTGCGCCCGATATTTCGGATGAAGCGCAAAATCTTTTGGCGGAAGATTTGTTTTTGCAATTAGACCGCGAAGAATTTGAACCGAATCGCTTTTTGTCAACACGCAACCGATGAGATGATTCGGCAAACGGCAGTTTTTTATCGGCGGATATTATATATCGGTCAGCGGAATTTATTTCAGTTAAGCAAGAAATTGGACGTTTTGTAGTAAGAATGACGTAACACCAAATTATCGGAGGAAATATGAAACTAACTAGAGTTTATTTTTTGTCACTTTTGCTTTTTCTGCTCGTTCCATCGGCAAGTTATGCTCAAACTGCGGCAGACAAGGCTTGGAAACCATTTTGGACTAAATTTAGTGCGGCGGTAAATAACAAAAATTTCAACGCTTTAAATGCTTTGACATTAAAACCTTTTGATTCAGGCGGCGGTGCTGAAGACACTTTGGCAGAATTTTTTCAAGGTGATAAAAAGTGGAAGAATGAAATCTGGCGATCGCTTTCCGAGGCTGTAAAATCAGGAACAAGCCCGACTGAAAAAATTAACGGCAAGCCCGCTCGGACTTCGAACAACAATTACACGCTTTTTGTTTATACCAAGAACGGGTGGCGTTTTTGGGGGCTTTGGGGCGACTAAAATTAGGAGAAGACTATATGAAAAAAATTGTGATTTGCTTGGTTTTTGTGTTGCTGTTTGTTGGTTTTGCCAATTCCCAGACAAAGTCGATGACAGGGACGGTTGCATATTACACAAGCGGAGCTTCCGGCAATTTTGAAATTATTGAGCTTGAAGTCGGTAATAAAAAATATGAAGTTTATTTGTTCCGCAAAGACCTTCCGACACCGAGAATTGTCGGAACGGTTACTGAGGTCGGGCGGACAGTAAAAGTTTTTTATACGAAAATCGTCAAATCCCAAGGATATGCAGGCGAACTGAGAGCAACTAAGGTCGTCGAAATAAAGAAATCTAAGAGATGAAAATTGGATTGTGTATGATAAATGTCATGACAATAAAGCAGGTTTCAAGTTGTTGAGCGAAAATATTGCGGGACATATCAAACAAAAAGGTTGTTTTTAGGAAAGAAAAATCGGAGAAATTAAATATGAAAATTCTTGTCGCTTGCATTCTGGCGGTCGTTTTTTTGTTTTCTGCGACCGCACAGGCGCAGCAGAAAACAAAAGTCGAGGAACCGCAATATATATTTGTTTTTCATTATCTCGACAGCGCAGGAAAACTTCTGCCCTTGGAAAAGCAAACGCCGAAAATAACGAGCAAAATAAGTATGTTAGGCTACGGTGGTGCGAGTTCGGGTTATGAATTTACGGGTGGCACATCTTCGGTCAGATTCAAATCCGGCGATCCGATCGAAATCATCGTGCGCGGAATGAGTGCGGACATCGATCCTTCGGATATGATTGCGATCGTAGCACTGAAATCGAAAAAAGATAAGCGTTCGATAACTCTTACCAAAATCGGCACGATGGGAATGAGTACGAAGACGAAGGATGCTTTCGAGCAGTCTTTTTCCTTTACGACAAGCAAATACGGCGACGGTTCGCTAAAAATTAAACCCGACAAACTCGCGCCGGGCGAATACGCCGTTGTTTCAAAAATTTCACAGTATTATTTTTTGTTCGGTATCGACAGCGTGAAGTAGTTTTATTAGATTATCGAGCAGACTAAAGCAGTAATTTAATTCGGTTAAATACAAGATTAGACGCATCGTAGTAAAAACGATAACCATTTAGGAGAAACAAATGAAATATATTTTTTATGTTTTTGTTTTGATCTTCGCGCTTTCCTTGCCTGCGTTAGCGCAAAAGAGTTTTCAAGCTGCTGTAAATGATGACGAAGCCGTTTTTACATTTCCATTGAATCCTAAACAGGAATATGAATGGTCTAGCGGCGGTCTTACTTATCAATGGAGCCTTATTGTTACGAATAATCGAAAGCGTTACGAATTCGGCTTTTTTCTTTATACGCCACAGGGCGCATCTTCAGATGAAAGCGGTGACATAAACGCTTTATTGGAAGCGGGGCAATTCAGCGTTTGGAGTGGAAATAAAGTTTTGGATACTGTCAGCGTTAGCGGATATGCCAATCAGAACAAAGATAAATTGACCATAAAAATAACTGACAAAAAATCAATTCAGCTATTGTTTTCCGGTAAACCCAAATTTGTTACTTTCTCAACTGTCTTAGAACTTTTTGAGAAGCCTAAGAATGTTAAAGTTCCGGTAAAGTACGGCATTTGAAAAGTAGCATTTTTCTAAAAAGTAGGAGAAAAAATGTTAAATCGTTTAATTATTTTTCTTTTGATTTTAGTTAGCGTAACAAGTATTTTTGCCCAAAACCGTCGTAAAACTTCAATTACGGCTAAGAAGGCGCAACCGGGATATTATTTTACGATCAATACTTGTAATGCTTGCTGTTACAATTGGCACGACGATGCCGTTAAATTATTCAAAGCCGAAGGTGTTCCGGCTGTTATCGTGACCGGGCAAGAAAGGAAAAATTCAAACACGGCGGCTTTTGCACCTATTCGTTCGTTTGAAAAGTTTTTTTACAAAGACGTTTATAGTGATTCGGAAATTTGCGCTCAGATCACTTTATATGTCGGACCTTTTGATTCTGAGGAACTTGCCGTAACCGCACTTGAAAAATTTCCCGCCGTACTATTTAGCGTGATAAAAAACAGAGGCAGTGAAGAAATATATTCTGAAGCCGAGTTGCAAAATCTTCGACAATCCAAAGTTGTTCAAAGTGGAACAAGTAACAATTGGACGTTCGGCAACGACTCTTTTTTCTTTATTAACGGTTATCAAATCATGTCGGCAACAACTTCAAAAAGAGTTCTTGCTAACAAAAACTGGCAACCCTTTTGGTCAAAATTCTCCAACGCAGTTAATGCGAAAGACCTTAGAACTTTGGTGCAATTATCTTGCTCCGATTTTTTTTATTATGACGGAACAGCAGAGGATTGGCTTGATCTTAAGATAAAGTCATCCGAATGGAGTTCTATAAAAAAAGCGGTAGCATCTGGAACTCGACCACTTGAAGTTGACGATAGAAATGAAATAGAACGCATTACCGTTAAATATGAAGATTTGATTTTCAAATTTGAGAATGGTAAAAGATGGTGTTTTTCCCAACCTGCGAAAGGGGATTGATGTTTTGAACTGTGCCTAACAAATCAATGGACGAAACAGCGTATTTTTTCAAAGCATCTTTAGTGAAATTTAAATTGTGAGAATTGACGATCAAGGCTGTCGTCGTACAACTATTTTTGTTGCAACCGATATTTCGGATGAATTACAAACTCTTTTGACGGAAGATTTGTTTTTAGAATTGGATTGCAAAGAGTATTTAGTGAACCGCTCGATACCAACAATCAACCGGCGAATTGATTCAGCGGACGGCAGTTTTTCATAAGCGGATGCTGAAACTCGTCAGCGGATGAGCAATTTAGTCAGCGGACGAACACAATTCATCAGCGGATGTTGGATTTGCTCAGCGGACGGACACAATCGTGTTGCGGACGTAGGTTTTGGTCAGCGGACGTGCACAATCGCGTAGCGGACGGACACAATCACTCAGCGGACGTTCAATTTCGCCAGCGGACGCGCACAATTGAGTAGCGGACGTTCAATTTAGTCAGCGGACGGACACAATTGAGTAGCGGATCATCACAATCGCTCAGCGGATGAACACAATCGGTTAGCGGACAGATGTTTTCAAGTGCGGAAGGAGAATATAGAAAAAAGCCTTGCGAATTTAACCGCAAGGCTTTTTGATTTGGTTGAAAAACTCGAATTATGCGTTTGCGCCTTCGGATTTTTCTTTCTTTTCGCGTTTGATGCCGCCGATCTGGACGAGGTTTTCGCCTTTGATGTTGTTCTTTTCGAGAACCATCTGCTGATAGAGTTTACGCATCATCTGCATTTCTTCAGCGGCGGTTTTCGGTCCTTCCATATCGGGTTTGTTCGGACGCTGTAAGTCGATCTCGTTCAATTTCAAACCGTGCGATTTGTCAGCCATCGGAACTTCTTTACCGCGTGCGAAGATTTCGTGGCGACCGTGGTCTTTATACCACTGTGCAACCGTCGCATTTTGGTGCATATGCTCGATGATGTTTCTCCAGCCGATGCCCGTGTTGTATGCGCAGAACGAAATTTCGCCTTCCTGCGTGCCGTAGGGAATGATACACATTTCCGTGCGGCGGAAGTCGTAGTTGAAAAGGTCTTGGAACCACATTCCCGCGATGAACAGGAAGTTCCAGGGGTCTTGACGGCGTTTTTCGATGTCTGCCGCCGTGCGGTCGCCCGAAACCTTTCCGTAATCTTTGCCCGACAAACCGAATGATTTATCGAATTTCTTCAAGATGCCGCCGAGCGTCAAGCTGTTCGGCGCGCCGTACGGGTTGTAGTTCTTCAAGAGAGCCATACCCATCATAAAGTTTGAAAACCATTTGCCGCGATTCGTGTCGGTGATGTGCTGCATATCGGTCACCAAGCCTTGAATGTCAAGGAATTGCGGAACCGGAGCCATATCGCCCGTTTCTTTATTGATCATCACCGCCGTTCCGACACCGCAGTTCGGGTGACAGCCGCAGGAAACTTGTCCCCATTCGGCATCGGGACCGTGAACCACGTCAGCGAAATCGGCAAACGCGCCCATCAATGAAAGCGGGAACCAATCACGCGTCGGTTCGGTAATGCCGACTTGTTTCTGCACGTCTTGCGCCAAGTGCGACAACGTATAACGCTGCTGCAAACGGCGTTGCTCGGTAATATGCTCGTCGCGTCCGGTGAACGAAACGGGTTGGAAGGCGATAAATGAAATTTTCTTGGGATTTTCGATTGCAAAGCGAACGATCGTGCCGACTTGGTCGTTGTTGACGCCATTAACTAATGTCGTGACGAGAATGATGTCAACGCCTGCTTCGTGCAGATTGTTGATCGCGCGAAGTTTGACGTCGAACAAGTTGCCGATCTGTCTGTGCGAGTTGGCATCGTTGCCGATACCGTCAAACTGTAAGTAAACGAAACGCAAACCTGCTTCAGCGGCTTGGCGGCAGAATTCTTTCGATTTCGCAAATTCGATACCGTTCGTCGCGGCTTGCACCGAGTTGTAACCGACTTTACGCGCGTAACGAACTGCTTCCAAGAAGTGCGGCGACAATGTCGGCTCACCGCCCGAATACTGCACCGACATCTGACGGCGCGGTTTGATCGAGATCGCGTTGTCGAGAATCTCTTTCACGTCTTCGAAACTCAGTTCGTGTACGAAACCGACTTGGTTAGCGTCCATAAAACACGGGTCGCACATCATATTGCAGCGGTTGGTCAGATCGACCGTCAAAACTGCGCCGCGTCCGTATTTGATCGTCGAACTGCCGTGATTGTGCAATTTTTCGTCGTTGTGCGAACGCATGTCGCGTCCCGGAAACAATGATTCGATGTGTTTCAAAAATTCCGAGTCGATCGCCATCAAATCTTCGAAATGTCCGTGTTCGGGACAATCTTTGATCATCCAGATTTGACCGTCGCGTTCGATGATCTGCGCTTTGATCTCGCCGACCTTTTCATTGATCAAAGTCGAAACTTCGCGCTGATTGCTCAAAATCTCTTCGCGTGCCTCGATTACACAGTTCGGGCAGAGCGAATCGGTCGTGCGCGGAAATCCGAGCGTCGGCTTGGATTTCTCCCACGATTTTTGAATCGGTTTGTCAGCCCATTTCGGCGTGAACGACGGATTCGGTTTGAATTTATTCACCGATTTGATCGCGTTGAATATTCCGCTGGCGACATAAGTCAAGCCTTTTTCAAAATGTTTTACAGTTCTCATAATTACCTTAAATTATTTCTCTCTTCTGAAATACCGCAAATTATATAGACCTTTAAGCAGTCTGGATTAAATTTAATATGTTAGTTTTTGGAATTTCGGGTATCGTTTGCGTATTTCTTATAAAACTTTAAAGAAGTAGTGCAAGATACGTGCCTAAGTCATCTTTGGCTGTAAATGCTGCAAATAATGGCTATATATTGAAAGGTGGGCTAAAAAGAATAATTAATCGTGTGTGGCATTACGACACAATGTCGGCAAAGAAAAACAACAAAGCTGATTTTGACACATTACAGAAACCTATTCTAAAATTATTAAATCTTGTAAGAAATGGTCAAGTTTAATATTTTTAAGCCTGTGCTTAAGAGATTTGATGGTTGTGGGAAAAGTTTTTATCGCAATTTTTTGTGTAAATATTGGAAAAATCGTGAATAAATAGGGTTTGAAAATAAATTTTCGGAATTCTGTTCACCTTTTGTTCTCTTTTAAGCACATATCTTAACCCTTACTTGAAGAAGTAGGGATAAACTGTTGCAAATAAACGAGATGTGTTGAAAAATTAAATCTTTACTTACAAATTTTATTGTGTTAAATTCACTTCACCTTATCGAATTAATCGATAGAAAACAAAGCAATATCCAGTAAAGAATTAGAAGTTAAGCACATTCAGCCGATTGTCATTAGTTGAATATTTAAAGCCCCGAAAGAATTTAGTTTTACACTTTGACAGTATAAAGAAATACGGATTTCTTGAACTATAAATATGTCTATACGCTTTGGCACTTCCGGCTGGAGAGCAATCATTGCCGATCAATTTACTTTTGAAAACGTAAAATTGGTCACAAATTCGATAAGCAGTTATTTGAAAAATAACGGTCATAATAGCGGCAAGATAATCGTCGGACACGATTCGCGCTTTATGGGTGAAAGATTTTGCGAAGTTGCATCTGAAATCTTACAAAAAGAAGGATTTACAGTTTTGCTTTGTCAGAATCCGACGCCGACTCCGACGATTTCGTATGCGATCAGAAGCGAAAAAGCACTCGGCGGAATAAATTTTACGGCGTCGCATAATCCGCCCGAATATCAAGGAATCAAGTTTTCGACCGCAGACGGCGCACCGGCTTTGCCGGAAGTTACAAAAGTGATTGAAAAAATCATCGAATCAAATCCTGTAAGTGATGAAACAACAGGCGGTTCGATCGAAAAATACGATGCTCGTCCAAATTATTTGGATGATTTGAAAACTAAAATAGATTTTGCAGCGATTGCCAAAGCAGGCGGCAAATATGCTTACGACGCGCTTTGGGGAACAGGTCGCGGATATTTGGATAAAATTCTCCGTGAAAACGGTTTGAATGTCGAAACGATACACGATTGGCGTGATGTCACATTCGGCGGACAATCGCCCGAACCCGGCGAGGAACATCTGGACGAACTTCGTGAAGCGGTTAAATCGAAAAATTTAACGCTCGGAGTTTCGACCGACGGCGACGGCGACCGTTTCGGAGTGATTGACAGCAACGGCGCATTTATCGCACCGAACGAATTGATCGCGATTTTAACCGATTATCTGGCTGAATCGCGCGGCTGGACGGAAGGCGTTGCAAGAAGCGTAGCGACATCGCATTTGGTTGACAGAGTTGCCGAAAGTCGCGGTTTGAAGTTGTATGAAACGCCGGTCGGTTTTAAGTTTATCGGCGAATTGATAAATAAAGGCGAAATTATTTTGGGCGGAGAAGAATCCGCCGGTCTTTCGATCAAAGGGCATTATCCAGAAAAAGACGGAATTTTAGCTTGTCTTTTGGCAATTGAATCTGTCGCCGTGCGCGGCGCAAGCTTGACCGAGCAGTTAAACGCTTTAACAAACCGAGTCGGCAAACTGGAATCAGGCAGAATCGGAGTTAAACTTAATTCGGAAATTGCCGATAAGTTAAAAGACAAACTTTCACGCGAACCTTCGGAAATAGACGGTCGCAAAATTGAAAAGATAAACAGAATGGACGGCGTAAAGTTCATATTCACAGACGGAAGCTGGATGCTGATGCGTCCATCAGGCACTGAGCCGCTCGTCAGAATTTACGCGGAAAGCGAAGATAAACAAGATTTGGAGGTGTTACTTGAGCAAGGTCGCAAATACTTACTGGGATAATTCGACGGTTTGGACGAAACCGAAAAAAAATGCCGCGCCGCGAAAAAAACAATTCGGCAGCGCGAAAAGCAAAACGCATACAACGCCGAAATGGTTTGGTTTTGCGGTGGTTTCCTCAATAACTTTTATGCTTTGCTTGACGATCAATTTTCGAGCTTTTTCGGAAATGAGTCACGAAATGAGTCAAAATGAAACACTGACTCAGCAAGTAGAAACTTTGACAAATGAAAATTTGCTTCTTCAAGAAGACATTCATGGATTAAAAAGCGACACACGCGCTATCGAGCGCGAAGCCAGAAAAATCGGCTTGGGTCGCCCGAATGAAAAGATTCTCGTGCCGACGAAATAAACAAATGCGGAGAGTTTATCCGTCAGCACAGATTAACCTGCCCGTAAAATATCCGCCTTTTGCCTATCCGCTCCGCTTTGCCTACAGTTGAGCCTTCCGCCAAAAAAATTGCGGCTTAAGTTTCCCGAGCTTAAGCCG
>DAITPE010000238.1:0-8552 GCA_036833775.1 Pyrinomonadaceae bacterium
GGCTAATTGTTTCGCGTATTCGATTGCCGAGCGAAATTTTACTTGCTGAAACGGCGATTCGATCGGAAACTGGCGTTCGAGTAATTCCATAAAAAGCGACGAAATTCTGGTTGCCGCATTCGAGCTTGCGTGAATCGTTTTGGCGGGTTGGAGTTTTTGTGCAAAGTGAATCAATTCAAGCACATAGTTGCGCAAAAGATCGTATTTATAAGTGTAATCCGATTTGATTTCGTCAAACATTTTAAGGAAAATCGGCGATAAGGATTCGCGTTGTTCGTCGGTTAAAATCAAAACCGGCTGACCGTCGGGTTTAAAAACCGGATAATCACGGAAATGTGGAAATTGGCTGAAAAAAGATTCGGTAAAAATGCAGAAAAATCCCGATTGCTGTTCGCCGACCGCTTCCCAACTGTATGGAATATTAGGATTTGCGAAAAGAAGCGCGTTATCTTCTACTTCGATCGTTCGCGTAGCGTAATGCACACGATTTCTGCCTTTGACCAAACTTATTTTATAAAAATCCTTGCGGCTGTAAGGCATCGGTTTGGCACACGGACCGGAAAAATCGTCGAGCGTAAAAACATTGAAATGACCGATTTCCTTTTGCAGATTTTCGGGCATCCATTTGAGTTTATGACGATAAAAATCTTCGATCGAATGTGTCTTTCCCATTTTTAAAAACTTACGAAATTCAAACTTAGATTAATCGTAAAATAAAATTATTTCAAACCGTCTCGGAAAATCAATCGACTTTTGCCGAAAGCTCGATCTTGCTCGAATTTTGCTTTCCATCAGCAATCTTCAAAGGAATTTGCCACGCAAGAGTTTTTATTTTGCAAACGCCGGTGTTGTCTTCGCGGCAGTAATAAACGGTCATTTTCGCGTTCAATTTCTTTTCGCCTTTTTCGCCGGTTTGAAACGGAATTTCGAGCGGCATCGTTTTGAATTTCTGCAAATTATTTTCGAGTTTGAAAGGTTTTTCGTTTGCCGAAAGTTCGAAACGATTCGGCGCGGCAACATTTAAGTGAAAACCTTCGGGCATTTTGACGTTGAAAACGAGCGAGATTTTCGAATTCGGCGAAACGGTTTGCGCTTCGACAGTTTTTTCTTCCAGATTCGGAGAAAATTCCGCTGTTTCTTCCACGTTCGGCGCGGTCAAAGCTTCGATTTTCAATGTTGAAGTTTCTTTCGTCTGCAAATTTACGACGCGAATCGCGTTGTTGTTTGTGTCGGCGATAAAAAGTTTTCCGTCCGCGATCGAAAGTCCGCCGGGTTCGTAAAAAGATGCCTTTTTGCCGTCAATTTGTCCGTCTTTACTGCTGCCCAAAAATGTTTCAACAGTCGAATTTTCGGGATTCAAAAGTTTTATTTTGTGATTGTAAGTGTCGGCAATTAAAAGATTTTTGCCGTAAAACGTGATTCCGAGCGGATGCTGTAAACGTACGTTGTTTCCTTCGCCGTCTTCGTCGCCGAAAATCCACAGATCGCCGCCGACGAGCGTTTCGACTTCTTCGGTTTCGGTGTCGATTTTACGAATTATGTTCGATTCGGAATCGGCAACGTAAATAATTTTTCTGTCCGTCACAATGCCCGAAGGCTGTGCAAAAGCCGCTTCATCTATCAGCGCGTCGTAACGCGCTTCCGCGCCCGTTCCGGCGTATGGCGCAACAATGTTTTTTACTAAATCCAATTTCCAAATTTGATGTGTTCCAGCCATCGCAATGTAAAGCGCGTCGCCGATTTTTGCCAAATCCCAAGGCGAACTAAGGCGCGAAGTTTTCGCCGCGCCGCCCGTCGATTTCCAAGCGGCTTGTTTTCCGTCGCCCGATAAAGTTTCGACCGTTTTCTTTTCTAAATCGATCAAACGAACGGCGTGATTTTCGGTGTCGGCAACGTAAAGTTTTTCGTTTTCCAAAACCATTCCTTGCGGGCGATAAAACGCTGCAGTTTGAAAATTTCCGTCCATCAGCGCAGTTTTTCCGCTTCCGATCGTTTCGAGCAGTTTCCCGTTCAAATCGGTGATAACAATGCGGTTATGATTTGAATCGGCAATAAAAAGCCGTTTCGATTTTTCGTCGGCAAGAATTTTGCCCGGAAACGCGAGCGGCAAATCGCCGACCTTGGCGCGTTCGAGCGCGAATTTCAAAGGCTTTTCGTCCAAAAGTCCTTTTTTGCGAAATTCCGTGATGGTTTTTTCGATTTCTGCGTCAATTTCCGCAAAATGTCCTTCGCCGACGAAATCGCCCACGATGTAGCCTTGCGGATCAATCAAAACCTGTGTCGGATACGCATTGACGGCGTATTGATTCCAGATTTTGAAGTTTGCGTCGTTGACGACCGGATGTTCGACGCCGTAACGAAGAATGATTTTGCGAATGTTTTCCGTTTCGGCTTCGTTCATAAATTTCGCCGAATGAACGCCGATCACGACCAATTGATTTGCATATTTCGCTTCGAGTTTTTTCAGATCGGGAATAATGTGAATGCAGTTTATACAGCCGTAAGTCCAAAAATCGAGCAGCACGATCTTGCCTTTTAACGCGGCAAGCGACAAAGGTTTTTCCGTGTTTAGCCAACTAACGCCGCCGTTCAATTCGGGTGCGCGGACTTTTGCCTGATAGATCATCGCCGAAATATTTGCGCTGAAAACGAGCGCGAAAATCAAAACCGATAAAAATTTCATAGTCGGAACGCACGCGCCCTCGCGTGCAAACGTCGCTTGAAAAGCGGCGTAAAAAAATGAACTAAAAACTTATTCGCGCATTTGCGCTCAATGCACGCGAGGGCGCGTGCGTTCCATTTTAAATTCGTCCGAAATGAAAATGCAGTTTCAGCTTAAATTTATTCCAAAAAATGCGTTCAGAAAGCGGATTGGACAGAGCAGGCAGATTTTTGCGGACAAATCTAAAATTTTTAATCCGCCTGATTCGCCAAATCCGCGTTCAAAAAAAATCATTTTTTACCGAAAGCTTCGGAAATCATTTCGAGCGAACGGTTTTGACGATACGAAACATTAAAATGTCCGCCGTCAAATTCTTCGCTGATGAAATCGATGCCGTGTTTTTTCAGTTTTTCGCATAAAATCTTTGCACCGATGTCGAGGAAAAACTCGTCGCTCGTGCCTGCGTCGATGAATAAAAGTTTCAAAGATTTCAAGTTTTCCACAGAGTTTTCCACAAGGCGAACAGGATCGTGCAAAAGCCATTTTTCCCAGATTTCCTGACGAATTTCGCCTGTTTCGAGGTTATACGGCAAATCGAAACCGAATTCGGAATTAGGATTTGGCGAATAACACGCGCTCATTCCGATGATGTTCAAGCCGGAAAAATCGTCTTTTCCTTTTTTCGCTTCTTCGTTCCAAAATTTTTCGACCAATTTTTTCGGATCGCCTTTGATCGCGCGGAAAGCTTTCGGAATATCGGGCAAATAACAATGCTCGAAATAAGCGTCGCCGGCGGTCGAACACGCCAAACCGAAAATGTCTGCGTGGCGCATCGCCATTATCAACGCGCCGTAGCCGCCCGAAGATTTTCCCATCGCGGCGCGAAAATTGCGGTCTTTGACGGTCGAAAAAGTTTCGTCAACGAACGGCACGATTTCCTGCGTCAAATAATCTTCGTAATTTCCCGTCGCGGTCGAATTGATGTATTGCGAGCCGCCGTAATGCGTAAAACAATCGGGCAAAACGACGATCATCGGCTGAATTTTTCCGCTGTTTATCAATGAATCCATTCGATCCGCAAAATTCGGTGCAAACGCTGAATCGTTGAGCATCATTCGCCCGCGTCCAGTAAAACCCGAAAGCGCGTAAACGCTCGGATATTGCTTCGTTTCGTCGTAATGCGGCGGTAAATAAACGATGATGTCACGGATATAACGGTCGCCGAGCGCGTTGTTTTTCAAAATATCGCTCTGATGCTGAATGGTTACGGTTTGATTGATTCTGTTCATAAGGTTTCTTTTATCGTATTAAAACGACGACGGAAAAGTAAAATTTGAAGGCGGTTTTATCCACAGATGAACACGGATAAACTCAGATAAGAAAAAAGATTATTTAATTTTTTGCCCACGAAAGGCACGAAAAGCACGAAAATAAAACAAAAATTTCTAATTTTCTTTTTTTCGTTTCTTTCGTGTGTTTCGTGGGCAAATTCTTTCCGTTTTTATTTTTTTCTTTTTACTTGTTTCGCTTTACGTTAGAATGATTTGATATGGCTGGAGATTTGATAAATGTCAATCCGAATGTGCTGAATTCGACGATCGAATTTTTGACGGCAATGATTACGCCCGCTTTGTTGATTTCGGCGACGGGTTCGCTCGTGCTTTCAACTTCGACGCGGCTGGGACGAGTCGTCGATCGTGTGCGTGAATTGGAAAAACGCCTGAGCGAGCTGATTATGGACGAAAATAAAGACAAAATTGCGCTTTATGACAAACGGCTCGATACGATCGTGAATCTGCTCGATAAAGTGACGACGCGGGCGCGAATTTTACAAAGAGCGATGAGCGGATTTTATTACGGACTCGGACTTTTTATTTTGACGAGTGTCGCCATCGCCATCGCCGGACTTTTCAACATCGCCCGCTGGATGCCGATTCCGATCGGCGTGATCGGCATTTTGTGCTTGCTTTACGGAAGCATTCTGATGCTGCGCGAAACGCGGATGGCAACCGCGACGATCAATGCCGAAATGGATTTTTCGTGGTCGCTCGCCAAAACCGTTGCGCCGCGCGAAATTATCAAAAAATACACCAAAGTCATTGACGAAAACATCGAAAAAACTAAGGAGTAAAAATGTTTGAAGCAACGATTTACACGGATTAACGCAGATTTAATTCTTTAAATAATCGTTTTTAATCTGCGTTAATCGTTGCTTCAAAACTCTTTATATAAATGTCAGATATTCACCAACCGAAATTTTTAGAACTTTACCGCACAGGTGAACTCGAAAATCGCGTTTTACAGCTCGAAAAACTGCTCGAATCCTGCACCGTTTGCCCGAAAGATTGTGGAAACAATCGCCTGAAAGACGAAATCGCCGCGTGTTATTCGGGAAGATTGCCGATTGTTTCGAGCTACACGGCGCATTTCGGCGAAGAACCTGCGCTTTCAGGCACGAAAGGCGCGGGAAATATCTTTTTCGGAAACTGCAATCTGCGTTGCGTTTATTGTCAAAATTATCAAATCTCGCAAACGTGGAAAACGCAGAAGAAAAACGAAGTTTCGCACGAACGTCTTGCCGGGATGATGCTCGAATTGCAGGAACGCGGCTGTCACAACATCGGTTTCGTTTCGCCGACTCATTTTGTTCCGCAAATGGCGCGAAGCATTCTGATCGCGGCGGAAAAAGGTTTGAAAATCCCGATCGTTTACAACACGAACGCTTACGATTCGGTTGAAGTTTTGCGATTGCTCGACGGCATCGTTGATGTTTATCTGCCCGATCTGAAATACGCCGACTCGCAAGCCGGATTCGAGTTTTCAAAAGTGCGGAACTATACCGATTTTGCCAGAAATGCGATCAAGGAAATGTTTCGGCAAACGGGTGAAAATCTCGTTTACGACGAAAACGGGTTGCTGAAACGCGGTCTGGTCATTCGTCTGCTCGTTTTGCCGAACGACATCGCCGGAATCGAAGAAAATCTGCGCTGGATTCGTGACGAGCTTTCGCCGAAAGTTGCGATTTCATTAATGGCGCAATATTACGCGACCAACAAAGCCGCGACCGACGACCGCTACATTCTGCTTTCGCGCCGCATTTCCGAACGCGAATGGTCGAAAGCCGTCGAATTGCTTGAAGAACTCGGAATGGAAGAAGGTTTTATGCAGGAATACGAATCGGCTTCATATTATTACCGACCGAATTTTGACGATAAAGAAAAGCCGTTCAAAGACATTCGTGATTTTCAGTAAAAGTTATGAAAAGTGAAAGTTATTGGAAAATTGTGATTTCTCACTATGAACAGCTTGTTTCCAAAGGATTTGATTATCGGTTTCAGTTAAATATTGTCGAAAAAATCGTAAATTCTTCGTATGCCGAATCATTGTTTCCGACAACTTCACATTTTGCTTTGAACATTTCAAGAATCGAAGATTTTCATGAAAGTTTTGATTTTCCGTCAATTTGCATTCAGTATTTCGGAAATGAAACTTTCAAAATATCTTACTCGCCTAACTTAAAACAAACTCATAAAATTTTGACGAGAAAATGTCATTATCAAGGTGTTTGGACATATTTGGAGAGTTTATTTTTGAGGCAAAAGATAGAAACGGATTTGGTTTGCCAAGATCATCAATAAACGATTTAGCTGAAACTATTGAAACAAAATTGTTCGATTTTTCCAATTCGGCAAATGTTTGTGGTAATCTGAAAAGAAATTATTCAGGAGCTTTTTATAAAAAAATGGGTATATTTTCGAGTAATAAATTTAAATGTTCGCGCTGCGGCGGAGATGAACAGATGCAGTTTGCGCCGTTTCCGAATGAATTGGGACAGCGCGTTTATAATGAAATCTGTCAAAATTGCTGGAAAGAATGGCTGCAAAAGCAGAATCAGCTTATCAATCATTTCGGTTTGGACGTTTCGAGTCCTGATTCGCACGATTTTCTTTTCGACAATTTGAAGATTTTTCTTTTTAACGAAGGCGTTAATCTGGCGGAAATCGACACGAGCAAAGAAGGTTCGGTGAATTGGTAAAAACCGAAAAATAAAAGTGTAAAAGAGGCGTAGAAGGTTGCGTCTCTTTTTTAATGGCACGCGGACGAACGCGGATTTAGCGGATTTACTCGGATAAATTAAATTTGTTAAAAATCCGTGAAAGTCAGCCGAATCCGCGTTTGTCCGTGTCCTATTTCTTTAAAATCGGACTTAATTCTTCTTCGACGGCTTTGAGCGAAAGCGTCATATCGTAGATGAAAAGTGCCATCGAAATCACCAGAAAAATCAGGCTGAAAACGAAAAGTGCGATGATGATGTAATGCAAATTTACGGCGGAAATGAACGAAATAAAAAGCGCGATAATGAGCAAACTTATCAGAAAAACGCTGTTCAGCGCGGAGCTGATCGAATACAGCAAAATGCGCGAACGTTTGTAGAGAATTTTTACTTGAATCCGCAAATGTTCGGCAGTTTCGCGGTCGGCGTTTTTTATTTTTTCCGCCAAACTTCGTGCGCGGTCGGTCGTTCGCGCAAAACGATTCGTCATCGAAAGCACGAGCAGACCGATGCCCGAAATCATCACGACGGGCGAAATCGCGGTTTGCAAAACTTTGGTGATTATTTCGATGTCGTTGATCTGCATTATTTAAAATCTTTTCACCACAGAGACACGGAGACACAGAGAAAATTAAAACATTTGCGGAAATTTTGCTTCGATCTCTTCAATATTTTATGTGAATTAAGAGTAGAAATAAAACTTTGCGAACTTTGCGCCTTTGCGTGAAAAAAATCTGTATTCAACTGAAAAAATTAAAATTTACTCACAATATTGCACGCAAAGGCGCAAAGTTCGCAAAGAAAAACTCAAAAATCTACCTTGAGTTTTCTACTATTGATTCACATATTTTTATAAAACCTCTGAGTCTCTGAGGGGAATTTTGGCGTATCTAATTGTTTATATTATTTGGCTTTCACGCGTTCGACTTCCGAGTTCATTCTGCCCATGAGCATATAAAAAACCATTTTGTAATCGGAAATAAACGACCAGAGCGGATATTTAAATGTCGCGGGTTTATTTTTTTCGACGACGAAATGCGAAAACCAAGCGAATCCGTAACCGACGACCAAACAAAGCGGAAAATAAAGCCAACTTCCGCTCCGAACGATCCAAACGAGCAAAACCATCGACAGCGACGTGCCGACGAAATGCAGTAATCTTGTTAACGGCTGACTGTGTTCGGCGACGTAGAAATCCCAAAATTCTTCATAAGTTTGCGGTTCGCTGTTCATAAGTTGCGGATCCTTTTTCGAGTTTTATCTTCTTTTATTTACGTTAATTTTTCAAACTTTGCTAAACATTTCGCAAAGTTTGCGCGTTATAATTTGGAGAAGAATGTTCGCTATTGAAAAAAAGTAATATTTGTCGGAACGCCTGCGCCCTCGCAGGCAATGAGCGCGGGTAGCGCGAGCAAATCATTGCCAAATGTAGTTTTGAACTTTGCACGTAAGTTACGATGCATTCGCGCCGTTTGCCTGCGAGGGCGCAGGCGTTCCAACGAGAAAACATTTTGAAATTATTTCTAAATTCAGAGAGAAAAAAATAATGATAAACAGAATTTATTTACGATTCATCGTTTCGTGCGCTTTGCTGTTTTCGATCTTTGCGGTGTCGATTCCGCAGATCGGCTATGCGCAAACTTCAGCACAAACCGCCGTTTCTAGCGATTTGCAGGCGCGGCTCGCAAAAATTGAAGAAAAAGTCGAAGCGCGGCGCAAAGAACTCGGCATTCCGGGAATGTCGCTCGTGATCGTTCAAAACGGCGAAATTATTTATATGAAAGGTTTGGGCTACAAGGATTTTGAAAAACAAATTCCGGTCACGCCCGACACGCA